>JBJXGU010000185.1:0-6548 GCA_046160245.1 Bacteroidia bacterium | reverse complement strand
CAAATTCCGGCCGGAGCGACATTTACCAGAATCACCCCTCCAGGAACAACAGGACTTGGTTTTATTGAACTCGTTTCAGATGCAGACATTTTGGCTTTGTCGGATCCCAATGATGTAAATGGAGATGGAATTTCGGGAGTTCCGAACTGGATTAATATTCCTGCATACGTTCATCCACCAGCCAATGCGATTCAACAAAACGGAAAATACATTGGGCGATTTGGGAAGAAGGCGGGTGTATTTAATTTGTTGCAACAAACTTCGAATGCCTACAATCAAGACATGGGAATCACTTCCATTTTTGAACCCAAGGATGTCTTTTCATTGCAGGAAATTGATCCCGAAGTTTCCACTCAAGAAGTGTTGAATGTGGTTTTTTATTTGCAAACATTGAAGGCGCCCATCCAACGAAAACAACAAGACGCCACTGTAAATTTAGGACGACAACTTTTTAGTACGGTGGATTGTGATAAATGCCATACACACACCATGATGACAGGATCCTCTTCTGTGGAGGCTTTATCTAATAAAACAATACATCCCTATACCGATTTACTTTTACATGATATGGGGACAGGATTGGACGATGGATACACAGAGGGAAATGCAAAAACCTACGAGTGGAGAACACCAGCCCTTTGGGGATTGGGTCTTTCACCTAAATCGCAAGGCGGTCAATTTTTCTTGATGCATGACGGTAGAGCTTCAAGCATTGAAGGAGCTATTTTAATGCATGGTGGCGAAGCCTTGAATAGCAAAACGAAGTATCAGAACCTTTCTGCCTCGGAAAAAGCAGCAGTACTTGCCTTTTTGAATTCGTTGTAATTTTTTTTTGCGTTTCAATTTCAAAGCCGATAGAAATTTATTTTTTTGAGGGCTGCAAAGGAGAACATCTACAGCCGCAAGAAAAATAACGAGCTGAAGGATGATTGTTTGATAAAGAGTCCAATTCAAGAGGGCATCACGGTTGAAGGGGTCTTGAACCGGGAATGCGCCAAAAGGTTAATTTTTGAATTCATCTTTTCATTTCAAAATTTTTATTAAGTTTGTTTTTCAACCCATTAACAAGAACTACAATGAATAAAAATCTACTACTATTAATTTGTGTTTTACTTGGAATCAGTTCTTCTTTTGCACAAAGTTTAATTCAGATGCAATTACCTCCGCAGAACACTGTTTTTTCTGGAAATGTTAGAGGTTATTGGTTTACTGCAACATCTTGTTTTTCCATCACAGGTATTGAGGTTCCTACGGACGCGTCTACGGGACTCCAGAACATTGCGATCGTTAAATTAGATTCAGCGCCTCCGGTTTTTGGGACTGTAACCAATAATTTTACTGTTTTATTTCTAACGCAAAACGATACTGCTTCTGGGATTATTCCGGTAAATATTCCGGTGCAAATTGGAGAGGTCATTGGGATATTAGGCAATAGGGCAGGCGCCAATTCGTATGCGACCTCCCCCTATATTACTGCTATTGGAAGTTTTCCGGTTTCCATTGCCCGGCTGGGAATGCAGTTTAATTTATCAACCACAGCCCCTCAAGATCTTTGGACAGAATTAGGAGGAAGCATAAGTCGAGTATTTATGTATTATGATACTACCTCTACAGCCAATGTAACCCACACATGGCAGGGAGGAACCAGTTACTCATTTAACAATGGTTTTCCTGCATTGGCAACATCGGTATGGGATTACGGAGATGGGTCACCGTTAGATACTGTTTTTAATCCAACACACACTTATTCTTCACCGGGTACCTATACGGCTTGCTCGTATGCGATAGGCGCATGCACCAGTGATACCGCTTGTGCAACTATAATTATTTGTCCGGCTCCAGCATTAGCCGGTTTTAGTTATGTGACGACATACCCCACCGTAGATTTCACTGATGCATCTCAAAATGCGGCGAGCTATTCTTGGGATTTCGGTGATGGGTCTCCGTTAGATAATACAGCGAACCCATCACATACTTATGCTATTTTTGGTTTGTATACCGTTTGTTTAACTATAACAGATACCTGTGGAGGAACGCATGTTCATTGTAAAAATATTTCCGTTTGTCCAGCTCTAATACCAGTAAGTTTAGGAAGTGATGTTACGGCTTGTGGCAGCACAACATTGTCGCCCCAATTTCCAAATGCTACGTATTTGTGGAATACATCCGCTACCACAGCACAGATTTCCGCAACACAAACCGGAAGCTATCATGTTATTGTAACGGATGCAAACGGATGTTCAGGAACAGATACCGTAGATGTGGTGATTAATCAATTACCGGTTGTCAACTTAGGACCGGATCTCGGTCAATGCGGTACTTCGGCAACGTTAGATGCACAGAATTCAGGACTGACTTATTTGTGGAACAACTCCGCAACTACACAAACGATTACCGTTATCAGTAATGGTACGTACTCTGTAACCGTAACCGATGGCTTGGGATGCAGTAATGCAGACACCATTGTAGTGGCTTTGCTTACAGTACCGACAGTGAGTTTAGGCAATGATATTACCATGTGTCAAGGTCTCACATCATTAAGTGCGCCCAATGGAACCGGCTTTACCTATCAATGGAATACAGGCTCCATGTTCGGATCTATTCTCATCAATACCGGTGGAACGTATTGGGTGGTGCTTACCGCATCCAATGGATGTACGGCGAGCGATACGGTGGTGGTGACGATGAATGCACCTGCAGTTAACTATGTAGAAACACAATCGCTGATTTGTGTAAACGCAAGTCCCATCACTCTTACTCCCGGAACACCTTCGGGCGGTGTATACTCTGGTGCGGGAGTAACTGGAAATACATTTAATCCCACTACAGCAGGAGTTGGAAACAAAAATGTAATTTATTCAGTTACTGATTCTGCAGGATGTGTGGGTCGCGATACGAGTGTGATTGTGGTGGATCCATGTGCTGGCGTTGAAGAGGTAGCAGAAATTGGATTGCAACTTTATCCGAATCCGAGCGCCGGAATTATTAACATTAAATTTACGAAGCGTGTGGACCAAATAATAATCACCGATGCGATTGGAAAAGTGGTGGAGACTATTATACCGTGGGGACAACAGCTTCAATTGGATTTAAGCAAGGAAGCATCGGGAGTGTTTTTTATAAATGCATATTGTGAAGAGAAAAAATATTCAATGCCCTTTATGTTAAAGAAGTAAAAAGGATTTGAGATGAAAAGACCTTTGGTTGTATGATCAAAGGTCTTTTTTATTTGTACAAAGTCAAGATTGCAGTTTTTAAACCTGCCTGCGGCAGGCAGGCACTAGAGAAAAAGAAGGTCACTATTGCACTAGAGATTTCTTAAGTGCTCTTAGTGTTAAAAGCAATTCAATTTCTGAAGAAGTTTCAAGTTCTACCATCATCCACTTGAAGCCTGTATGCTTAAACGCGATCTGAAACATAAATCATTTAATATCGATTAAATCAAATAGAGAATACTCTAATGTCCTCAAGTGTTCTCAAGTGCCTCGTATGTTTGTCTCGCGGCTTCGCGATTAGATTAAAGTTTAATCAATGAATACTTATTGCTCGACATGAAAACATATTATTACCACATTAAAGTTTTAGCCTCTCCCCCTACCCCTCTCCAGAGGCGAGGGGCTATAATAAATCAAAAATTTCTCAAGTGTTCTCAAGTGCCTCCAGTGCCTACCTGCAGCAGTCAGGTTAAAAGAAAGTCAATTTCTGAAGAAAAATTAAGTCCAACTAAAATCTACATGTATTCTTGCAGCCAGAAGCCAGAAGCTGCAGCTTTCATCAACGAACCACCATCTTTGTATAGTAAAGAGCTTTGCTTTGAACATCGGTGATCTTAATGAAATAAGTTCCGCTGGACAAAGACTCACGTTGAAGCAGGTACGAAGTTCCTTTAAAGGAGATATTAGAAACTACAGTTCTTCCACTTATATCCATCAACTCCAAAAGATGTGTATGATCTTTAACCCCTTCAAAATTCAACAACGCACTCTCATTCATCGGATGCGGACTCAATCGAATGGTTCCCGCTTCCGGACTACTGATGGGCGCAATTCCTACTGTAGCATTGCTAAAAGTAGTGAACGTTGTATTGGTAACAATGGGTGGATTAAAATCAAAATAAATATTAGCGGTATTATACACCATGGTAGGATCCGGATTGAGCGGATTTCCTTTTATTCGGAAATAAACATAACCATGACTTGCCGGCTCGTTCACATTACTGTCGGGTAGCAGAATATCATCAAAATGAAAGCGCATTAACTCCCCACCAAGTTTTTCAATCCAGCATAAATGGGAGGTAGAAATCACAAACAAAGTATTAATATCTAGTAGGGGAGAAATAGTATCGGTAACCACGATATTAAAGGCGGTATCATTTCCTGTATTCTGAAAACGGATAAGATAGCGCAGCTCTTCTTCAAAAGACACTTGATGGTTTGGTCCAACTCCAGCCGGAAATACTTGTTTGTCGTTTGGGTCATAACTACAAAGTACAGTATAGCCTTGATAAGTTGTATCTGTAGCAAGGATATTTCCACTCCCATCCACTAACAAAGCCGTTGTAGAGGTATAGATGTTAGATCCTGCACCCGGTAAATTAAAATTAGAATTAAATATGCGTGTTTCATAAGGAAACAGTTGATTAAAATTAAAAGTTATACTATTTCCACTCAGACTTCCAAGAGGGTTGGAGCCGGTATATGTCATTTGTGAATCAAAATTGTAGGTTACGCTTCCTGAGTCAATATAAGTTCCTTGATTGGTTACAATTGTTTGGAAGCTTACATTCGAATTGCATCGTGGAAGAGCTGTAAAGGTGGTAGTAAAGACTGAATGAAAAAGAGAATCGGGCTGGAGTGCAAAATTAAGCCCTGAGATGTTAGCATTATTTACTGTTACATTATGAGAAACAACACCATCGCTTACCACAAAACCATTTGTAGGTAAATAAGATAAAGTAAAGGTGGAGTTAGTTGTATCACCAAAAATATAATTTCCGTTTTGATCGGTATACGTAATTTGTCCTGAAGGTTGTTTTTCGATTTGCTGTTGTGGTAAAGGGTAATCACCAACTCCAAACACCGAATCATTATCGATATCATAATACGCTTTTCCAGAAATAGAATAAATATTTGCCCCTCCATAACTTAATACCACCGTGTCAACACTAGAACATCCCGAAGAATCGTAAACATAAAGTACATAAATCCCAGCGCCAAGACCATTCTGATTAAGAACTGTGGAACCATTACTCCATTGGTAGAAGTAGGGTGGAGTTCCTCCACTTGCAATTGCTGTAATGGAACCATCCGTACACGTTGGACAAGTAGGGTTTGAAGTAGTAAAGCTTACTTGTATCGGAGTTCCCCATGAATTGATGATAACATTAGCATTACCCGTACAAATAACTCCGTTTTGATCCGTAACACTAAATCCATAAGCGCCGGGTGCTAAATTGGGAATTAAGAGTGGTTGGCCTTGCGGACTCCCAACTAAAAGACCACTAAAATTCACATAGTAGGGAGGCATCCCCCCAGAAAAAGATAAAACAACACTTCCGTTCGGTGCTCCACACGAAGCATCATTAACCGAAGTGAGCATTACCGTACATTGGGACGACGCTTGATAACCGATAAGCAAAGAGATGATTAATAAGTAGAGTTGGCGCATGGTATTTAGAATTAATTAAAATTTGGATATGTAATTATAGGGAAAATTATAGAACTAACAACCATACCATTACAATAAATCAGGTGCGGTTTTTTCAAGAAGACTGCTTGGCCATAAGAATTTTCAAAAAAAACAAATCATCATAGCCGATAAAAAACTAATAATCATAGTGTTATAGGCAATCAGGGCTTCGCAAAAGCGAACTGACCATGTGCAAACTTAATTTTTTCACGCGCCAATGTTTTTTGTCCTTGCTGTAGAAAAACTTCTAATTGATCATCGTTTTCTAATCCGTCCATCGGAACTTCCATCCATAAAATTCCACCATCTACTAAGGTATAAGGAACTGTTAATCGAATTTGTGGACCGTTTGGAATTTGTAAACTCAAGTAAGTACTATCCGAGCTAAACAAAGCTTTGTTTTTACCAAGCAAAAGTTCGAAGGCAATGACGTAGTTCTGCGGATTTATTTTGGAAGTGGATTGGATTTGAAGTCTAGCGGTATCTATATACGAAGTGCCCGACTCATTTAATGATAAATAACTTTCCGTAGGAAGTTTGAAGTAGTTTTCATTTAATCCCGAGAGAGGCAAAATCACCTCCGTCCACTTCACCCACTCATGAGCTCGAACAGCATGCTTTTGTTGAGCAATTCGTTCCACGTGTTCATGCTGTAGCATCACACTTACGCAGGAGTCGGGACCTTTTAATGCGGAGATCCATAGCGTTTCAATCGGATAACTCCAGCCACTCATGGCAAAAGAATTTTGATCCAATAAAGTTTCATCCACAATCGCTTTCTGAATTCCAATCTTCCTCGACATGTTCGTTAACGATTCCATTTGTTCAACACGTAAGGTGTACGGCTTTGCGGTGATGCG
>JBJXGU010000184.1:0-10022 GCA_046160245.1 Bacteroidia bacterium | reverse complement strand
TAAACAAAATGACACAATTAGAATTCAATTATCATGTAAAAGAGCAGTACGGTCCCCTACGTGGATATGCTTACAAATTAACCCGCGCCGTTGAAGATGCGGAGGATTTAGTTCAAGAAACAATGCTAAAGGCATTTAATAATAAGGACAAATTTGTTCAAGGAACTAACCTTAAAGGATGGCTTTATACGATTTTAAAAAATCTCTTTATTAATGAGTACCGTAAAAAAGTAAATAGAAAGGTAATCCACGATGATACCGAAAACCAATATTATTTAGAGAATGTAAAATATTCAGAAACCAATGATGGTGTAGGACGTGTTGCAATGAAAGAAATTAGTCAAGCGATTAATGAGCTGCCGGATAATTTGCGCATTCCATTTATGAAATCATTTGAAGGATATAAATATTCTGAAATTGCAGATGAATTGCAAGTACCATTAGGTACCGTAAAAATCAGAATTCATGTAGCCCGCCAAAAATTGAAAGAGTCTTTGATGGAATATGGCCAGGATTATGGTTTGAGTTTGAATTGAAAATTGTTTTTATTTCACATTCACGATCCTAATACATTAGAGTAAATCCAAGCCGTGTTTCTCACTGTAGATCCAAAGTGCCAAATAAACTACAGGGTCTAATAATTCTTAATTCTGCATTCTAAATTCTTAATTCATCTATACTCTTCCCGATACATTTTCACCATGAGTACGAAATAAGAAATCAGCAACGGACCGAATACAATTCCAGGAAGTCCAAACCATTGCATTCCAAAAATTACCCCAAGCACTGTAACCATGGGATGTACATTCGCGAATTTTTTCTGCAGCGTAAAACGAAATACATTATCAATATTGGTGATAATTAAGGTACCACAAATCAAGATGGCTATACCTTGCCAGTGATTGTTGTTTGCATAGTGAAAAATCCCAGCCGGAATCCACACCAATGCCGTTCCCACCAGCGGAATGAAGGACATGAATCCGGTGATGGTGCCCCAAAACCAAGGTTGATCTAATCCGCAAAACCAAAAAATAACACCTGCTGTAAGTCCCTGCAAAATGGCAAGAACCGGTGCACCTAACACATTGCTGAATACTGCCATTTCTAATTCCGAAGAAAACTGCTGCGAGTGGTTATTCTCAAAAGGCAAATAATCAATTAACGTTTTTTCTAAGTTTCCTTGATTTTTTAATAAGTAATAGAGAATAAAATACATCATTCCGATAGTCGCTAAAGCATCTGCAGTAGCACCTAATATTTGTGGTATTATATTGCTGGCAACATTTTGAAGTTTCTCTAACATTTCTGGATTCAAAACACTAAATCCGGTGTTTGAAAAGATAAATGCATCCATTTGTTTTAATCCCAACAATAATTCATTGCTATGCACTATTGCGTAATTTATTTTAGACGCTAACAGTCCATATAACGACCAAAATGGTATGAGTATCGTGATGAAGGAAATGAACAATATTAAGACAATAGCCAGCGTTTTATTCCAATTCTTCTTGATGGTTAAGTATTTTAAGAAGGGGCGAGCTAATACATAAAGTATTGTGGCAGAGAGGAAGGAAGTTAAAAAACCAATCAAGGACCAAAATAAAAATACACCCAACAAGATGATGACCAGCAAGCTTATAACTTGATTTCGGTTGTTATTCATGGAATAAAAATAATCATTTTGGTTCATTACGTTCTATTATCTTTGAAACGATAAAATAAAATTATGTCCCTATTCGCCAGCCATCGTCGTAAACTGATTCTTTTAATGATGATTCCATCAACCTTTTTAAGTATCAGCTTCGTTGACGATTATTTTATGATAAGCAAGCAGCTCGATATTTTCTCCGCCGTTTATCGTGAAGTCGACCAGTTTTATGTGGATGATGTGAAGCCCGGTGAATTATTGAAGATTGGAATTGATGGTATGTTAAAAACCATCGACCCCTACACCAATTTTTATCCTGAATCAGAAATTGAAGATTATAGAATGAAGCATGTCAGCACCGAGTACGGTGGTATTGGCGCTTCCTCTTTTCGCTATGGAGATAGTATTGTGATTTATGACGTGTACGAAGGCTACCCCGCTCAATTGGCCGATGTGCGTGCAGGTGATTTGTTGATTTCTGTAAATGGAAGAGCGATTAAAGGCTTGACTCCTTCTGAAATTGATGATTTGATCAAAGGTCAGGCAGGCACTGTAGTGAAAGTTGGATTGTCGCGTTACGGTGAATCTGCACTCATCGAAAAGTCAATTACTCGCGGAGAAATTAAAGTGAAGAATGTTCCCTACTATGGAATGATCAACGACAGTGTTGGCTATATTAAACTCGATAAGTTTTTGCAAAACTGTTTTAGCGAAGTGCGTGATGCCTTGGTCGATTTGCAAAAGAATAAAGGATTAACTTCTCTCGTTTTCGATTTGCGTGGGAATGGCGGCGGACTCTTGGAAGAGTCGGTGCAAATGTTGAACTTGTTTGTGAAGAAAGGAGAGTTGCTGGTTACGCAAAAAGGAAAAACAGAAGGATCCAACAATACGTACATAGCCAAAGTAGATCCCATTGCTCCCGATTTAAAAGTGGCTGTATTGATCGATAAAAATTCTGCTTCAGCAAGTGAAATTACAGCCGGGAATTTTCAAGATTTAGATCGTGGTGTTGTCATTGGACAAAGAAGTTTTGGAAAAGGTCTGGTGCAACAAACTCGTCCATTAACTTATAATGCGCAAATGAAATTGACAGTAGCAAAGTATTATACAGCCAGCGGTCGATGTGTTCAAACACGCATTTATAATCACGACGAAGAAAATGCTGTAACCGAAGTTCCCGATTCATTGATGAAACCTTTTAAAACGAAAAATGGCAGAACGGTGTATGATGGTTCTGCCGTGTATCCGGATCGTTTCTTAGCATTGTCCGACACAAGCAATATCACTAAAAGCTTAATCGGGAATTTCATCATTTTCGATTATGCAAGCAAATACCGTCAACAACATAATTCAATTGATTCTATTGATGTATTTTCTTTTGCCGACGTAGACTTCAAAGATTTTGAAAGTTTTGTGAGTGCGGAAACGTTTACTTATTCTACGCAAACCGAAAATACTTTTAAGTTGTTAAAAGAAGCAGCTATTCGTGAAAAGTACTATGCCAGCAATAGAAATGAAATTGATAAATTAGGATTGGAATTGAATCACGATAAAACAGCCGATTTGAAATTATTTAAATCGGAGATAAAAGGTTTTATTGAGAAAGAATTGGTTACGCGCTATTATTTTCAAACGGGAAAATATAAATACATGTTCAAGCACGACAAAACCATCAAAGAAGCCTTAGCCGTGTTGGGAAATAATACACTTTACAATTCCATCTTAAAAGGAGAGGGAGAGTATAAAGTAATTGGTAAACCGAAGAAATAATAATTCGTAGACCTTTACTAGAAAAATTTGATGTATAGAATCTTAGTGCCTTTCACCTTGAGCTTACCTAAGGGCGCGAGAAAAGTTAGCGACACGATAGCTTTCGTAAGAAAAAGGCGAATAAAAACTCTGTGACCTTTGTGAAAGTCTCTGTGTCCTTTGTGGTAAATGACAAACTCAAATAAGTCAATGCGCTATATCGTTTATTGAAATTATTACCATCAAAACATAAAATTTCATCAATTATTCTAAACTAATTTTTACCACTGAGAGCACAAAGATTTACACAGAGTGCACAGAGAAGAAATAATTTCAAATTAAAACTAACGCACTCCTTTAAACTGATCCAAGAAGCGTACATCATTCTCCGAAAAAATACGAAGATCTTTGATGCTATACTTCAGCATCGTGATTCTTTCAATGCCCATTCCGAATGCAAAGCCACTGTATTTTTTAGAGTCAATTTTATTGTTTTCCAACACAGCGGGATCAATCATTCCACAACCTAAAATCTCTACCCATCCTGTGTACTTGCAAATATTGCAACCCTTGCCTTTGCAAATGGTGCAACTGATGTCCATCTCCGCGCTGGGTTCAGTGAAGGGAAAATAAGAGGGGCGAAGTCTAATTTTTGTATCACCGCCAAACATCTCTTGAGAGAAATACAATAAGGTTTGTTTTAAGTCTGCAAACGATACGTTTTCATCAATATAAAATCCTTCTACCTGATGAAAAAAACAATGTGCCCGTGCAGAGATAGCTTCATTACGATACACTCTGCCCGGACAAATAGTTCGAATGGGTGGCGCTTGATTTTCCATCACGCGAACTTGGATTGATGAAGTATGTGTACGCAATGCTAATGATCCTTTGTACTTTTCTTGATCGGGATTTACATCGATGAAAAAAGTATCTTGCATATCACGCGCTGGATGTTCAGGTGGAAAATTCAGCGCTGAGAAATTATGCCAATCGTCTTCAATCTCTGGACCATCACTCACGTTGAAGCCTATCCGTGAAAAGATGCTGATGATTTTTCTGCGCACCAAACTCAACGGATGAAACGATCCCAAAGGATTTGGATCCGACGGCAAGCTTAAATCAATGTTTTGATCAGCGCTGGTATCTGCATCTTCAAATGCATCTTTAAATTGATTCAATCTGTCCTCAGCAGCTACCTTTAACGAATTCACTTGTAATCCGAAAGATTTTCGCTCTTCAGGAGCCACCTCTTTCATCTTCGCAAACAATTCTGTAAGCACCCCTTTCTTCCCCAAAAAACGAACCCGAAAAGTCTCCAACTCCTCTTTATTAGCAGGAGCAAAACTTTTCGTCTCTTCAATTAATGAATTTATGTCTAACATGTTTTTTTCAATTAAGAATTCAGAATGTAGAATTCAGAATTTGATAGGATGTTCGTTTGAGTATGAATATTTCGAAAGATGAATAAGAATATATTTCAAATTAGAATAGGATTCGCGTAAGCGAAAGTAAATCTCTAAAATTCTGAATTCTGAATTCTGAATTCCTAATTCTTAATTAACTTCATCGTCATCCTCACATCCGTCTCCGGACGATCACCAGGCAAGGTTTTTACGGCTGCAATTTTATCAATCACATCCAACCCTTCTACAATTTCACCAAAAACCGTATAGTTACGATCTAACCATGGCGAACCTCCAACTGTCATATAATCTGACTTTTGTTTTTCGCTCATCGTGAAACCTAAGCGTTGTTCAGCTTGTGTAATTTCAGTTTCCGTCATAGGTTTGCCTTGAACAATATAAAACTGACAACCCGAACTTGCTTTTTCCGGATTTCCATCTCGGGCAGCAGCCAAAACACCTTTTTTGTGATAAAGTGTATCTATTAATTCAGCAGGAATTTTATATCCTACATCACCTGATCCTAACATTTTTCCGGGAGCAGCATCTTTTGATTGTGGATCGCCGCCTTGAATCATAAATCCTTTAATAACACGGTGAAAGAGAAGGCTATCATAAAATCCTTCACTAACCAATTTCATAAAGTTCGCCCTGTGTAAAGGAGTCTCTTTATAAAGTTTCAATTTCATGGTACCGTATTCGGTAGTAATTTCAATTAAAGTGTCTTTTGCTGCTTTTTCCATTGATTTTTTCTTCTTTTGAGCGAATGTATTGGTTCCAATTGCAAGTAGGAGTCCTAAGCAAAGGAGGAATATTTTTTTCATAGTATTGATAATTAATGACTTTGATTTATGAGAATCCTATAAATATTATAATTGTTCTTGTTGCAAGTTTAACTAAATTTGAACAATCATTGGTTATCTCCGTATAACAAAAAGTAATTTATAAAAATGAATCGATATCTCCTCTTATTCTGCCTTGCCCTTGTAGGATTGGTTACTTCTTCTTCTTGTAAGAAGACAAAAGATTGTGAAGCCGTTATTACCGTGGTAGATACTTTAGGAAGAGCTGTTCCTGGGGCAAAAGTAGTTTTGCGTCAAGATAGTGTGGTAAATCCTCAAACTGGAGTTCGAGCGGATATTTTAGGGGAACAATTTACTACGAGTAGTGGTGAAGCAATTTTTAACTTTAAATGGGAAGCTGTTTTAAATGTTGAAGTCACTTCTTTGACCAAATCAGCGAAAGATTATATCCGCCTTGAGCAAAGCAAAACCGTTCGTAAAACGGTGATTGTTAAATAGAATAGCCTTCCTTTACCTTCACCTTTCTTTTTTAGATGGATTCATAGGCCACACCAAGAGCTTGGTTGCCACCCATTGTCTATTTTTGCATGAAATTCTTCATGTATGTCAATCAAAACTGTCGATAATTATAACTTCTCTGGGAAAAAAGCGCTTATTCGAGTTGATTTTAACGTTCCACTCAATGCTGAACTTCAGGTAACTGATCCCACTCGTATCAAGGCGGCAATTCCAACCATTCAAAAAATACTGAAAGACGGTGGCAGTGTTATTTTAATGTCGCATCTGGGTCGACCTAAGGAAGGTCCAGTCGATAAGTATTCTTTACGCCATATCGTTTCTACGTTAAGTGAGTTACTGAATACGAATGTGAAGTTTGCGGATGATTGCATAGGCACTTCTGCCGATGGGTTGGCTGCGAACTTAAAATCCGGCGAAGTATTGTTGCTAGAGAATCTTCGCTTTTATAAACAGGAAGAAAAAGGAGATGTAGAATTTGCAAAGAAACTATCCACTTACGGCAATGTCTATGTGAACGATGCTTTCGGAACAGCACACAGAGCACATGCAAGTACAGCCGTGATTGCACAATTTTTTAAAGGAAATTGTATGTTTGGTTATGTGATGGCAGGCGAGTTGTTGAATGCAGAAAAAGTGTTGAATACACCTGAAAAACCTTTTACGGCCATCATGGGTGGCGCAAAAGTGAGCGATAAAATTTTGATCATCGAACAACTGATGGAAAAAGTAGATCATCTTTTGATAGGAGGTGGAATGGCATATACATTCATAAAAGCACAAGGTGGCAACATTGGAAATTCACTCTGTGAAGAAGATAAGTTAGACTTAGCACTTCAAATTCTTTCATCGGCTGCTTCGAAAGGAGTGAAAATTCATTTGCCCATTGACACGGTAAACGGAGATAAGTTTGATAAGGATGCAAATACTAACGTTACTGATATCCGAAATATTGAGAATGGATGGATGGGTTTGGACATTGGTCCTAAATCGGCAGCACTTTTTGCAGATGTGATTCAGCAAAGCAAAACAATTTTGTGGAATGGTCCGATGGGCGTATTCGAAATGAAAAAATTTGAAAACGGCACAAAAACAGTTGCAGAAGCCATTGTAGCTGCTACTGCCAATGGCGCATTCTCGCTCATAGGTGGAGGTGATTCAGCAGCTGCGATCAATCAATTCAACATGGCCGATAATGTTTCTTATGTCTCTACCGGTGGCGGTGCACTCCTCGAACACATCGAAGGAAAAGTACTACCTGGCGTTGCCATGGTAAACGAGAATCGCTAATCCCAGAGAGTAGGAAGAATAGGAGTTCGGAGAATAGGAGACAGGAGAAAGAAGTTATAGAATTGAAGTATGAAGTGTAATAAAATCTTATGAAAACTTATTAAAGATATTTTGTGATCTAAAACATATTTCTTGAAAAAAGTAAAAGTATATCACAAGCATCTTGATGCAAAAAGCTAGCATCCAAAATCCAAAATCCAAAATCCAACAACTAACATCCAACAATGAACTACCTCGATTTCATCATCGCCATTCCCTTAGTCTGGGGTGCTTACAAAGGATTTCAACGTGGATTCATTTTTGAAATAGCAATGATCATTGGCTTGGTGCTAGGGTTGTATTTAGCTTTTAAAATGAGTAGTCTTTTCGAAGGACTTGTTTCGAAAATGGTCGACGCTCAAGGTACAACGTTACATTTTTTAACTTTTTTTGTTGTCTTTATTTCTGTAATTCTCATCATGGTATTTTTAGCTAAACTACTTGAAGGATTACTTAAAATTGGAAATCTAAATGTGTTCAATAAGGTGGCTGGTGCCATTTTCGGACTCTTAAAATTTGCGCTGGTTGTCAGCGTTGTATTTGCTGTTTTCAGACCCATCGATGCTCACCTCGGACTCCTCTCAGCAAAAACAAAAACCGAATCTTATTTATACCAACCTGTACTTCATGTTACCAAGTACTTATTCCCAGCCATGAAAGATGTGCAAGATGAGTTTAAAAGCCGATTGAATTAGCATCATGAATCTTGCAAAAAATTGTAAGTACAAAAATTTGATTTGCCTAATTTATTTGTTGTTTTGTAATTTTAATTTGTTTGCTCAAAATAATTCAAACACAATTACAATAGAAAATATTCTAACGAAATATTCGAGCGGTATTGTAGAGGGGAAATTTCATACAGATTTTAAGTTAAAAACCAGCTCAAGTAAAGATACGTTGGTATTTAAAGGCCTGTGTCAATTTAATAGAAATTTTTTAAATGAAGATAGTATTGCAAGTTTTGTTTTTTTTGAAGATAAAATGCCATCATTATTGTTATTCGATAATTGGTTGTATGAAGTTTGGTTAAATGATTCAACATATAGCAAAGCAAAATATATGGGGATCGAGGGCTCAAGGAAAGGTTTTCGATCGAAGGCTATTTTTTGGGATTATTTGAAGTCTAATAACTCATTTGAGAAAGTTCAAATTCCGCCTAGTAAATTATCAATTAATTTCAATGGTATTTCATGTCTAAGCGAAACTTTATTTTATGATGTTGGCATAGCAGATAAAAGTATATCTAGCGTGTGTTATGATTCTGTAGATTTTGCGATTGATAGATTTACTCAAAGTGTTTCGAGCAAGGAATTGTACAACTTTAACCAATTTTCCGAATGGAATTTATCCAAAATATCAAGCCTAATGAATACAATTGGCTTTGAAAATTATATTTATTGGATAGAAAGCAATTTCAAACCAAAAGAGACAAAAGTGAAGGCTCCACTTACAGTACATTTTGATTCATTAAGTAAGATTGTCAATGAAAATTATTTGATCACGTTGAAAGGTGATAGGTTGAATTCGCAAAAATTGAATGAGCGTTTTTTATTAATCGATTTTTGGTATTCTACTTGTTTTCCTTGTTTGAAAGCCATTCCAACTCTTAATAAATTGAACAGTGAGTATTCGACTAAATTGAAAGTAGTTGGAGTAAATTCAAGAAAACAGGATTTTGATATGATTCAAAACCTGATATCGAAATTTTCAATTCAGTATGATGTTGTATTAGATTCAACTACCTTTTGGAGAGATTCATTTAAAGTGGAGGTGTTTCCAACTTTGTTTCTATATGATACGATCCTAAAAAAAATTATATTTTCGGAAGTGGGATTCAAAGAAGATTTGTATGAATCTATCAGTAAAATTATTAAACAAACAGAATAGAGCCGTAGCATTTAATTGGATACAAATGTTTGTATATTTGTTTTATGTTTTTAGAAGAAGATAAGATTAATATTTTGAAAGGTTATTTCACGACGATGCCGGTCTTAAAGGCATATATTTTTGGTTCGTACGTGAGAGGTGAAGCTGATATTAATAGTGATATCGATATTTTGGCCGATTTAGATTACGAACAACGCATCGGGTTGCTATTTGTCCAAATGAAGTTAGATCTCGAAGATCTTTTAAATATGAAGGTTGATTTAGTTTCCTCTAACGGTTTGTCAGAATACATACGACTCTTAATTGATTGCGAAAAGCAACTTATTTATAGAAGGTGAATTTGAGATAGAGATTTGAAGATATTTATAGTGTATTCAATTAATTGAATTTAATTATGGATTGATTTAGGAGGAAGTGTTTTTAGATTCATCCTCTTAGTTCGTTTTATCTTATTTTTGCTAAATAGTAAATCTCATAAAGGACACAAATGCTACATATCCGCAACATCGAAGAATTAAAAGTAGAGTGGGTCGAATTACTCAATCAACTCAATACCATGTTTGATACCGATATGGATTTGCAAGGCGTACTCTTTTTAATTGGAGTGCAAGAGCTCGGTCATGGTCCGCGCGAATTTGGTAAAGCCGAAAAGCAAGACCTTATGCACATCGCCACCTGCAAACT
>JBJXGU010000183.1:0-6863 GCA_046160245.1 Bacteroidia bacterium | reverse complement strand
TGTTCATTAAAAACAATGATCAACGTCCTGACGACTACGAACACATCAAAGAAAACTGGCGACCAGGTCATGCTGATTTTACATACGATCAGAAATACGGCTTTCGCGACCATCGTGGTGGCGGACGATCATCAGCTCGTGAAACGGCTGCTCGTGTCATGGCGGGTGCTGTTGCAAAACTTTTGTTAGCACATCACGATATTCAAATTTCAGGATATGTGAGTAGTGTCGCTGATATTCACGTCAAGCTTCCTTACACCCAACTCGATTTAGAAAAGACAGAAGAAAATATAGTACGTTGTCCAGAGAAAGCGACGGCGGATAAAATGATTGCGCTCATTGAAAATATTAGAGATGCTGGCGATACCGTGGGCGGTGTTATTACTTGTGTGGCGAAAAAAGTTCCTTCTGGCTTAGGCGAGCCTGTTTTTAATAAACTTCAAGCCGATTTAGCCGCAGCCATGATGAGCATCAACGCAGCGAAAGGATTTGAAATTGGAAGTGGATTTGAAGGTACCAAATTGAAAGGAAGTGAATTCAACGATGCCTTTGCAGCTGACATTGATCGGTCTGGACATCCACGTTTCAAAACCATCACCAACCATAGCGGAGGAGTACAAGGCGGTATAAGCAATGGAGCTGATTTAGTTTTTAACGTGGCTTTTAAGGCCGTATCTACCTTGATGAAAGCCCAACAAACCGTTGACAAAGAGGGCAAATCGGTCACACTAGAAGGAAAAGGCCGACACGATCCTTGCGTTTTGCCTCGTGCGGTTCCCATTGTAGAAGCTATGTGCGCCATTGTTTTAGCCGATCATTGGCTCCGAAATAAAATGGCCAAGATGGAAGGTTGAAATTGTTAAAAACCATTCTAAAAAACATTTATTTTTCTGCACCATTCGGCATAATTAATTCCGATTTTTGCGTTGTAGAATAAACACTCCACTTTATGTTAAAGAAAATTCTTATTGGCCTGGGATCATTTATCGTTTTGCTCCTAGCAGCAGCCTTCATCCTACCTATCGTTTACAAAGGCAAAATTGAAATCATGGTTAAAGAGGAAATCAACAAAAGCCTCAATGCAAAAGTTGATTTCGCAAGTTATGATCTAACCATTTTTAGCAGCTTCCCGAATCTCAGTATTGAACTCAACGATTTAAGCGTTGTGAACCAAGCGCCATTTGCTGGCGATACATTAGCGGGCATGAAACAACTTTCACTTACGATTGACATCATGAGTGTGATTGGTGGTGGCCAGATTGATATTAAATCAGTGCAATTGAAAGAGCCGCGCATTCATCTCATCGTTTTGAAAGATGGAAGAGCGAATTGGGATATTGCAAAAGAAGATAGTTCAAAAACAGACGCAAGTAGTGAACCTTCCAAATTTAAAGTGGCGCTGCGTTCATATAGTATCAGTAACGGAATGCTTTCTTATGAAGATGCATCCATGGATTTTAATATGCTCATGGAAGATTTGAATCATACAGGCAAGGGTGATTTTACGCAAGACTTATTTGTATTAAGTACGCAAACCGATATTGCTAGTGCTGACTTATGGTTTGGCGGTGTGAAGTATTTACATCGTGCAAAAACCGCATTGAAAGTAGATTTGGATATGGATATGCCCAACATGAAATTCACATTTAAAGAAAATGAGATTGCTTTAAATGAATTGGTGTTAGGTGTAGATGGATGGGTGGCCATGCCTACGGATGATATCAAGATGGATATAAAATTTGATGCACGTAAAAACGAATTCAAAAATTTCTTATCGATGGTTCCGGGTGTTTACAGAGAGGGATTTAAAGATTTGAAATCGTCAGGTACACTTTCATTAAAAGCATTTGTAAAAGGAACGTACAACGAAAAGCAAATGCCTGGCTTTGGTTTAAATTTAAAAGTACAGAATGGAAATTTCCAATATCCATCCTTACCCGTTGCTGTGAATAATGTACAATTGAATTTGAACGTGAATAACGCTGATGGTGTTCCCGATCATACGATCATCGATTTACAACAATTGCATGTGGAGTTAGGCAACCAACCATTCGATGCAAAACTTAGTGTTCGTACTCCCGTGAGTGATGCCGATATTACAGGAAGTTTAAAAGGAGACATCAACTTTGCAACGATCAGTAAAGTAGTTCCATTAGAAGAAGGAACAACGATGAAAGGAACCTTGAAAGCTAATGTAAATGTGAATGGTAGAATGTCGGCGATTGAACAAGAACGTTATCAAGATTTTCAGGCAGATGGATTAATTCAATTGAATAATTTTAACTATAGCACCAAGGAAAACAAGCAAGGTTATGATTTGAGAGAAGTAAAACTCACTTTCAATCCGCAATTTGTAGAACTTAATAATTTTGATGCCATGCTTGGCAAAAGTGATGTTCGTGCTGATGGTCGACTCGACAACTTATTAGCTTACCTCATCAAAAAGCAAACGTTAAAAGGAAATTTAAACGTAAACAGTCGCTTGTTAGATTTAGTCGCTCTGAATGGCAACAGTACATCTGCAACAACGCCTGCTGCAGCCGACAGTACACCCTTGACATTAATAGAAGTTCCAAGCAATTTGGATTTCATTGCGAACTTAACCATCACTAAATTACTTTATGATAATTTAATTTTAGATAATTTGAATGGCAAAGTAGTTATTCGCAATCAAGCCATCAACATGGAAAATTTGAGTTTCAATACACTTTCAGGAGCGATGAAGATGAGTGGATCGTATGCAACTCCAGAGCGTAAATCGGCGAATATGGCTTTTGACATGAACATTACCGGATTCGATATTCAACAAACCGTGAATGCTTTTGAGTCGGTGAAGAAAATGGCACCCATCGCTCAATATACGACAGGAAAATTCTCTACTTCTCTAAACATCAACGGTAAGTTGAATGAACACATGGAACCCAATTTAAATACTATGACAGGAGCAGGGAAGTTGAATACAGAATCGGTGGTCATTAATAGCTTTGGACCTTTGTTGAAAGTAGCTGAAACACTTAAACTTGAGCAATTCAAACAACTTCCGGTCAAAAATGTAAACTTCAGTTATTCCATTGAAAATGGCAGGGCTATTGTGAAACCTTTTGATGTAAATTTAGTAGGAATCCCAACAACAGTACAAGGCAGTACAGGGTTCGATCAAACCATCGATTATACATTGGCGATGAACATTCCTACTTCCAAATTGCCAGGCGCGGCAAGCAATGCTATTGGTGGACTTATCTCCAGTGCCAATTCAAAAGGAGCCAACTTAAGCATGGCCGAAAATGTAAAGTTGAATTTAAAGATGGGCGGAACAGTGACGAAGCCTACTGTGAGCACGGATTTAAAAGAGACCACAGGAAATATCATCAATTCAGTAAAAGATAAGGTAAAAGAAGAAATCAATCAGAAAAAAGAAGAGTTAGAAAACAAAGCGAAAGAAGAAGCGGATCAATTGAAAAAAGAAGCCGAAGCGAAAGTGAACGCAGAAAAAGAAAGACTGAAAAAAGAAGCTGAGGCTAAAGCAAATGCTGAAAAAGAAAGACTAAAAAAAGAAGCTGAGAAAAAAGCGAAAGATGCTCTGAAAGGTGTCTTTGGTCCGAAAAAGTAATAGTATCTATGAAAAAAATTATTTGTCTCACTACAATTTTCCTATCATTGTTAACGGCTTGCAAAAAAGATGAAGGATTAGTAGCTTCTTTGTTATCACAAAATTGCACTCTCCCAAACGGACATTTAAAATGGTCCAGCGCAGGAAAAGAAAGTTGTGCTAATGCCAGTTTGTTTGGAGACATGGCTATTGTGATGACCATAAATGGAATTTCATTAACGGGAGAATCATTCACTTTAGAATTAGACAATGTAACACCTGGAATTTATTTCATGACCACCGACACCAATCACATTCTGCACACCGATCAACTTGGAATGGCCTGGGAAAGCACAAACGCAATGCCTTGCACCCTACAAGTACTATCCAACAATACAAGTACTAACTTATTAGAAGCTAATTTTAGTGGCACCTTAAAAAGTCCATTGGGACTCACTAAAGTTATTAATAGCGGAACGGTTAAAGTTAGATACACCGAGTAAAAACAATTGCAACATCACTTTATAATTTGTATTTTGCTCCATCTAATCAAAAAAGAAAATGAATAAATTAATTTGGGGGTTACTCCTCATCGGATTACTGCAAATAAGTGCCTGTACAAGAAACACACAAAACGCAACCATCACCGTTGACACTGTAGAAACTGATTTTTTTGATGGACTCACCCCAACCATTGCAGAATATACCTTTGAAGGCATTTTACCTTGCATCGATTGTATGGGCATAAAAACCCATCTTGTCATAAACGATGATAGCCTCAGCTATTTTCTAACGGAGACGTATATGGGAAAAAATAATCCTGATTCTGTTTTCCTTCGCTCGGGTTCTTTTACAAGAATTACTGCATCGGATAGTGTTTCAACCATCCTCCAACTTTCAGCTGTAAAAGAATCTGCACCTCTTTTTTATAAAGTAATTGGTGATTCCACTTTGAAAAAATTGGACAATCAAGGGCAAGAAATTTTAGGCAACCATAATTATCTCTTGACGCGCAAGTAAAATTATTCTTGCGATTTATTGAATCACTTCGGATATTATTTTAATTGGCAATCGCGAAGCTTCGCGAGGTAAGTGGGTAAATTGGCAAATTGGTGGATAAGTATTCTAGATAGTTATCGGAGGTGGATCAGTGGGTTGGTGTCGAGATGCTTCACGATGGTGGATTTGTAAATTTGATAAAATCATCATGAAGCTTTGAGATCAAATCAGCAAATGAAGCTTTAAGCAGATCTATTCTTTCAACACTTTAAAAGTTTGTTTCAGATTCTCACCAATGTTGAAAAAGTAAGTTCCTTTTGACAAATTACCTATTTCTACCGTTGTGTTTTCAGAAATAATCAGTCCTGACAAAACAATTCTTCCGGCATTATCAAAAAGAGAATAAGCTGAACCCAAAAGTTTCATATCTGATTTTACATTGATTTTAGTTTGAGCAGGATTTGGAAAAACAGTAAAATTTCGGGTGTTTTCATTTATATTTAAACCTGTTGGTGTACTGAAAACAGCTACATATTGGTTAAACCAAGGGGAACTGTTTGCAAAAAATCCTCCTGCATAAATGTTTCCAGATGGATCGGTGCAAATAGAAAAGATACCTTGACCTGCTGATAAACCACCTAATCCACCCAATTCGCTCCATGAGATTCCATTCCATTTTGCAACATACTTTTTTCCGGCGCTGTTGATAAAATCTCCAGCAGCATATATATTTCCAGAAGCATCACTGCAAATAGATCTAATATAATTGTTCGCAGCTAATCCATTCAAACCGCCTAATTCACTCCATGATGTTCCGTCCCATTTGGCAACGTATTTCTTTCCTGAACTGTTATCAAAATAACCAGCAGCGTAAATATTTCCTGAAGAATCACTACAAATTGTGCTGATAGAACTATTGGCTGACAATCCATTCAAACCACCAAGCTCGCTCCATGTACTCCCGTTCCATTTGGCAACATACCATTTTCCTAAACTGTTGGTAAAAGCTCCAGAAGTGTATATATTTCCTGTAACATCGCTACAAATTGAGAGGATTGCTCCATTCGCTGCTAATCCGTTGAAGCCACCTAATTCACTCCAATTACTTCCGTTCCACTTCCAAACATAATAATTTCCTGCAGAATTTGTGGACCATCCGCCTGTATAAATATTACTATGTGCATCGGAATACAGAGTAGTAATGGAATTATTTAGCACACCAAACTGACTCCATACACTTCCGTTCCACTTAGCAATATACGGCCAAAACGAACTGTTCACAATATTTCCGGCAGCATAAATATTTCCCACAGAATCACTACATATAGTTTGAATATTTTGATTGGTAGTTAATCCATTTAGTCCAACCAATTCAATCCAGTTACTTCCATTCCATTTTGCAACATACTTTTTTCCATTACTGTTTTCAAATTCACCGGCAGCATATATATTTCCGAATTTATCACTATATACAGTATAAATAATGTCATTGGCTGCTAATCCATTCAGCCCGCCCAATTCACTCCAGGATTGTGCCCGCGCTGATGTCGAATTTAATATAAATACAAGACTTAAAGCTAGATTTAAAATTCTGTTTCTCATTATTGAATGTATTAGAAGTAAGACTAATAATCACAACTGTTTTCTTCTTAAATAACTTGATTTTGATAATTCATTTTTCGTACTATTTCAAATTTGGTGCTAATTCGTATCGCGAAGCCTCGCGACGCAATATTTCGCATTTCGTGTTTATTCGCATTTCGCGTATAAGCGTATCAGCGCATTCGTAATTCGTACTTTCGTATAGATTCGTAATTCGTAACCTATTGCTTCAGCTCCCCCTCCCACTTACAAACCACCGCCGTAGCTACTGCATTACCCACAACGTTTGTAGCGCTACGTCCCATGTCGAGTAATTGATCAATTCCAAGTAGCAATAACAATCCTGCTTCAGGAATATTAAACGCGCTTAACATTCCGGCGATAACCACCAAACTTGCTCTGGGTACACCTGCCATACCTTTACTCGTTACCAATAACATCAACATCATGGTAATCTCCTGCGAAATGGTCATGTCGATTCCGTAAGCTTGAGCAATAAATACGGTGGCGAATGTCATATACATGATGGATCCATCTAAATTGAAAGAAATTCGCGAACCCATTTTATTGGCGTTCTCCACGGCATCTTCCGAATCGGCATTTCCAAAAACGGTTGAAGCTTTGGAAAAATATGGATGTAGCACTCGAATTATTTCCTTCGTACTTCCCTTGG
>JBJXGU010000182.1:0-6483 GCA_046160245.1 Bacteroidia bacterium | reverse complement strand
TAGTTGGTTTTTGTTTTGTTTTTTATTTAAGTACTTCGCCTTTAAACGTAGCAGCCATCGTGAGTTTAACATTAAAACTATGATCTATTGGACCTGTTGTAAAGCCCTTAAGTCTTACTTTAAATTTAGTTTGTTTGAAGTAGTTTATTAATTCTACGTCCTGAACATCTAAAAATATTTCTGTTGGCCCACCGGTTGGCACAGGATCCTTTCCGGCAAATTCAATCAGAGAAGTGCCGGCCAAATTACTAATTTCACTTTTGATTCTAGTAACCAGATCAAAGGTGTAAGGCGTTGAATCCGTGTCTTCAATTTTAAGTTTAATAGCTGTTACTTTAATCGATTTCAAATTGTCAACACCAACTCCTTGACCAGAAACAAGGCCTTGAATATCACTTTCAAATTCGATTACGCCTAAGTCAATGTCGCCCTGCATGGTGGTTGGGTCTACTGTAATGGTGGCTGTAGCGTAGTCGTTTGAAAAACTAAACCCAGTTAAACTTTCATCATCGCAGGAAGTGGAGAGGGTAATAAGCATGAATACTATTGCTAAACTAAGTAGATTTCTCATGATTTTTAAATGTTAAAATTTGTGCAATTTAAAACTATTTTCAGAAATATCAAAGATGATATTTGTCTAAGTTGGAATTATAGTCCTTTTCGTCACTAATTTTAGTAAAAATGCGATTAAAATCACCAAAAAACAACCAATCAAATTGAGCCATAAGAATGATATAGTATCAGAGACGTAAATAGTAATTACGATCACTTCAGTAAGCAGGGCTGCAATAAAAACTGCATGTCCATTAATGGATTTTAAGAATAAAGCCACCATAAAGATCCCCAGAATGGTTCCATAAAAGAGAGAGCCCAATATATTTACGGCTTCAATCAATGAGCCGAGTTTGCCTGCGATAGAAGCTACCAAAATGGAGAATATTCCCCAGCCAAAGGTGTAAAGACGCGAGAGGAAAAGATTCTTTTTATCGGTTCTCTCCTTGGGTCGAATTTGATGATGCCAATCCACCACACAAGTTGAGGCAAGGGAATTTAAGGCAGCAGCTATGGAGCCCCAAGCGGCTAAAAAGATGATGGCAATGAGCAATCCGACCAATCCCTTAGGTAAATGATGGACAACAAAATGAAGAAAAATATAATTGGTGTCGTTGGTGTCCGCTAACGGATCAGATTTTTTTATTTGTTCTGCTGCAGACTTCCGAAGGGAAAGTAGTTCGTGATTATGTTGGGTAAGTTCGTTTTTGAATTTTTGTTCCGATTCTATATCGTTTCGTTTCTTAGCATCTAAAAAGTGAACAGCAGCTAATTCATTTTGTTTTCTTACTGCTGAATATTGTGTCTCGAGATTTATTATTTCTTGCCCTGTAATACTACTCCTGGCTTGCTCAAGCTGTTTACTGTTGTAGTTAATCGGCCCTTCATAAAAGGTGTAAAAAGTAAAAACCATGGCGCCTACAAGTAAAATTAAAAATTGCATTGGAATTTTTACAAATCCATTCATTAATAATCCTCTTCTACTTTCACTCAAATTTTTTGCCGTTAAGTAGCGTCCTACCTGTGATTGATCGGTACCAAAATAGGACAGTGCTAGAAAAAATCCACCGATGATTCCACTGAAAAGATTGTACTTATCCTTCCAGTCAAATCCTTTCTCTGTAAAACCTGTAGTGATCACATTTAGTTTTTGTGAGGCTCCTGCAATGCTTAAAGAGTCCATTAAGCTCATGGAATCGGGAAGTAAATGAATGAGCATATAGCCTGCGATGAACATCGCAATAAATATGATGATAAGTTGTTGCGTTTGCGTGTATGAAATGGCTTTTACTCCACCACTCACCGTGTAAATGATTAAGAAGCCTCCCATAATAACGTTGGTGAGATAAATGTTCCATCCCATCAATGAGGAAAGAATAATCGATGGCGCATAAATACTGATTCCGGTACTAAGTCCTCGCTGAAGAAGGAATAGAAAGCTGGTGAGCAGTCTTGTTTTTCTGTCGAATCGTTTTTCTAAATATTCATAAGCCGTATAAATATTTATTTTTTGATAAACAGGAAGCAGGAAGACACAAATAAAAATCATCGCTAAGGGAAGCCCAAAATAATATTGTACGAATCGCATTCCATCCGTATAGGCTTGACCAGGTGCGGAGAGAAATGTAATTGCACTGGCTTGTGTGGCCATGATGGAAAATAAAATCATGTACCAAGGCATGGATCTGTTATTTAAGAAATAACTGTTGAGGTCTGTTTGCCCTCTGCTTTTTACCATGCCATACACGATGATCGTTACCATCGTTAGGCATAACACAATCCAGTCGATGGTACTCATTGGAAAAATTGACTAAAATAAGCGTAGAAAATAATTTGCAAAACGAGGAATAGGAGCAAGGCTCCATATTTCTTTCTCCAAAAATGTTTGGTGTTCGACTCGTTCATTGTTTTTTCTGCCCAATCATATTCGCAAATAATTTGTAGGCTCCCGGTACACCCGCTGGAAGTTGACGGAAAAAGGAAAGTCCGGTGTAGTAGAATTTTCCTTTTCCATATTGACAACGAATTAAACTTCCCTCTTGTGGACTTTCTTCCTTGTCATTCATTAAAATTAAATTGGTGTAATTGCTATCAATTTTACTGGCAAAATAAAGTCCTCGTTCTTGCACCCATCCTTCAAAATCTTTTTCCGTTAATTTATTGGGCGAATTGAAAATGGGATCTTCTGGATTTGTAAATGCAACTTTGGCTAATTCGTCCGTAACACGATTTCTACTGATGGAGAATGGATACGGAGTTTTAAAGGTGGATGGATGTAGATTCGAATTTGTATTGTATTGCACAATAAAAGTTCCTCCTTCTTCCATGTACTTAAATAATTGCTGATGTAAATTTGCGAGTTCGTCATCTGTATTGTAGGCTCTAATTCCAGTGATGATAGCATCGTATTTTTTAAGATCCATACTGTGAAGTGCGATAGCATTTACCTCTTCTACAACAAATCCAATTTTCCTCAAAGAAGTTGCTACTTCATCACCAGCACCTTTTATGTATAGAAGTTCCTTACTTCCAATTTTGATATCTGATTTCTGAAGATCGATTTGTAATTTAGGAAACCATGTGATTCTCGGAATATGATTGTAGTTGATGGTTGTATTTCCAAGTAAATTATTCGATTTTTCATTGGGTGTTTTGAAGCTGAACGATAATGTTCCATGATTGGAAGTAGCACCAATAGGTTGTATGGAAAATCGTAGGCTAATGGTAGAGGAGTTGGCCTTAAAATGAATAATGGTATCATTAAAACTAGACTTCCAATCAGGATTAGAGATTTTAGATTGTATCGTAATACTCGTATCGATAGCTCCCCAATAATGGATGTTGAGTTCGTAGGTTTTAAATTGATCGTTTACAAAAATGGAAGTGTTTTCAGAGAGATTACCTGTAAGCAAAGGAGAAATTATTAAAGGATGAATAAGCTCACCGCGCACAGGATCCGTCTCTTTATAGGATATAGGAATTTGAATGTTTAACGTATCGTTTTTTATAAATAGTTCGGCGGAAACAAGCAGGGGCGAATCATTCCATGGCTTGCCAATTTCATTTTTATTTTGAATAGTAAACACTCCAATGGGATGATTTTCTTTTAGCCAATAGGGCTGTGTATTGGTTTTGCTTCCGGCAAGTACCATTTTTCGAGATTGAAAAATTTGTTTAGCGAGTGAAATGGTATTGGATGAGTCGGAATAAATCGCTGAGTTAACTTTCAACGTTGCTGCCGGATAATTCCTAATGATGGATTGAAATGTAATGTGTATGGTATCTTGCTCAGCATATCTTTCTCTAAAGGAATAGGCCGCAGTCCATAATCCAAGTGCATCTTTAATTATTTTTTCAATTTCTCGTAATTTTTGAATCTGTATAGTGCTGGAAGGCATTTTCCGGATAAGAGATCGAGCCATTAATAAATCATCGATGGACGCTGATGGATTTTGAAAATTATAGTCTTTAATTATTTTTTGTAATAAGGTGGAGATTGCTTTTCCATTTGGAGATTGTTCCCATAGGGAGGGTAGGTTAACAAAAGGATCAGAAACCAAGGTATCTCCTGCAACTGGATTAAAATATTCTAGTTGGGTTCCGCGTTGACTGGGAACACCAAATCCTTGACTTTTATGTTGCGATCTACTTTCAGCAGCTAATTCTCCATTGCTTTTTCCGTCCAGGATGTTATATCCACCTGCATCAATTTTTATTTGTTGTTCGGTAATGGTGTTGTTGGACCCAAAACGAAAGGTGTTCCAGTAAATTCTTTTTACTTGCCAGATTCCAAATTCTTCAACCTGATAAGGGAATTTCGAAGCATCCGATGCAGCATCAAATGCTTCTTTCGCTAAAATAGCGCTTGAGCTATGATGCCCATGTCCCGCTCTGCTGTCGGGTGGAAAGCGACAAATCATTACATCCGGCTTAATTTTTCGAATCACATATACCATGTCTTCCAACACTTTTTCCTTCTCCCAAAAATCTAAGGTTTCTTCTGATGTTTTTGAGTAACCAAAGTCATTGGCTCGGGTAAAATATTGTTCTCCACCATCAATGGATCTGGCGGCCATCAGCTCTCTGGTGCGAATGAGTCCTAAATTTTCACTTAACTCAGAGCCTATTAAATTTTGGCCTCCATCCCCTCGCGTTAAGGAAATATAAGCGGTTCGGAAAAGTTTTTCTTTTGACATCCAAGTGATGAGTCGAGTATTTTCATCGTCAGGATGCGCTGCAATGTAAAGTACGGTAGTCGTAACTTCTAATTTTTTTATAGCTTGAAATATTTCAGTTGAACTTTGAGCCGATAGTTGATTGTAAAATATGCAGAGTGTTACAAAGAGTAAAGTGTAATTTTTTTTCATGAAGAATTATTAATTTGCTTCAAAGATAATATTATCAAAATTCTAGTGGACCGTATTCGTTTATTTTAATTGGCTAAAAAGAGATTTTAGATTTAGTATGATTTAAAAATTTGAGTGCCGAGTAATTTAGAATTATTCGATTTATCAGGATTAAGTAAAATTTTAGACTTCAAGTTGTAATGTGTTGATAATCAATAAAAAGATATTTTTGCAGGTTGCTTTTCGAATGGACTAGTGAGCGGATAGATTTAGTATCTTTGGTCATTCAATCTCAAAACTAAAAAATATCAAATGAAGAAGTTTTACAACTTAATTGCAGCGTTTGTATTATTAACAACTGTTGCTAGTGCACAATATTATTATGTTCCGTATCAAAATGCAGGTGCTAATCCAGGCGGACTAAACAACGATGCTGAGTATCCTGTCGGTGGTGGTTTAGATGCTTCTTGGACAGTTCTAAGAGCTCCATCAGCAACACCAGCTTGGTCTGCAGTTACTAATCTCCCGTTTGCATTTAATTTCAATGGAGCAGCAGTAACTCAGTTTAAAGTTTCCACAAGCGGTGTTTTAACCTTTACGACAGGTGCTGCTACAGTTCCTGCTTATTCAACTCTTGCATTACCCAATGCAACAATTCCTGATAATTCAGTTTGTATCATGGGAATTCGTGGAACAGGAACTAATGATAATGTGGTTACAAAAACTTTTGGTTCTGCTCCAAATCGTCAATATTGGTTGTTCTTTTCTTCTTACTCAAATGCCACTGCAAACGCATGGACATACTGGTCAATAGTATTGGAAGAGACAACGAATAAAATTTACATTGTTGATCAACGACACAGTGGTCCTTACAATGCTTCGGCAGGTATTCAAATAAATTCAACAACTGCGATAGCTATCGCTGGATCTCCAGCACTTGCAACGGTTGCTACAGCCGACCCTTCAGCTGCTGATAATACCTATTATGAATTTGCTTATGGGACACAAGCTGCAGATCAAGCAAAATTAAAGACATTAACACTTGATAAATATTTAATCGTACCAGGTTCTGTATTTGTTGAGGGTGTTGTTCAGAATTTAGGAGCAAACACAATTACTAATATGGATGTTAAGTATGAGACTGGCGGTACTACGTATACGTATTCACTTACTAATTTGAACATTCTTTCAAATACTACTTATTCGTTTATTCATAGCACTCCATTAAATGTTTCTTCTGCTGTACCTTATCCAGTAAAAGTTTGGGTTGATATTGTTGGAGATGCTGATCATACTGATGATACTTTAAGTTCTGTGGTGACTGGTCTTTCATTTCAACCAACAAAGAGAGTATTGATGGAAGAAGGTACCGGAACATGGTGCGGATGGTGTCCACGTGGTGCCGTTTATACCGAACAATTTGATACTGTTTATGCAGGTAGTGCTATAATTGTTGCAGTGCACAATGGGGATCCAATGGCGGATGCTGTTTATGATGCTGGATTAGGAACATTGATTTCTGGATACCCAAGTGGAGCGGTTGATAGAAAGGATATAGATGTTGATCCATCAGATTTCGGAGTTA
>JBJXGU010000181.1:0-16258 GCA_046160245.1 Bacteroidia bacterium | reverse complement strand
AATAATAAGATCTTCTGTTTTTATTATAACGATACTTATAGGCGAACCAGAAAAGCAAAATCGATGTAATAAAGAAAGTAATTATAAGCACCCACCAGTTAATGTCCATGAGCTTATCCACTCCTACACCATGCTCTGATGCTGAAACCGGCAACATTAATGGTCTCCATTTTATAGCGCAGTAAACCATCAACGGCAAACCAATCACCATGAACATTAGGAATCCGAGGCTATTCCATTTATCTGCTTTTTCCGCTTCTTCTTCGTCGGTTTCTCCGGAGAGCTCAGATGCCATTTGGGCAATGTTTGCAATTCGGACAAGCACCAGAATACCAAAGACAACTGCTAGGGTTAACAACAAGTTCATAGCTTTTCGAAATATTTAATTTAAGTAGATTCTAGATTTAATAATTATATAGCATGATGTAAACTTTCTTCCATCATAGGGTGATTCTTCACCACTAATGGAGCTTTACTCATGTAATGTTGTGTGATGTATGCGAATAGACCAATGAAGCCGATGGTTGTTCCTACTTCCATCCAACCAATACTTCCAATTAATAATTCATGATGCGCTCCTGCTGCTCCATGCGCGGCTGCTGCACCATGCGCTGCCAGTTCATGAGTTGCAGTTACCATTGAACCTGGTATTACCATGATGTAAAAATCCAACCAATGTCCTACGAAGATCACGATCGACATGAACATCAACAAAAACTTTTTACGTTTTGCATCACGTGTCATCAAAATCAAAAACGGTGCGATGAAGTTAATAAAGAATGCAGCCAACCAAATACCACGATAATGATCTTGACGTAACATGAAATAAGTTACCTCTTCACCAATGTTTGAATACCATATCAACATAAACTGACAGAACCATAAGTATGTCCAGAAAATACTGAATGCAAACATGAATTTACCAATATCGTGCAAGTGATGTTCCGTAACTTCTTCTAAGTATCCACGGTGTTTTAAATAAGCAACGATAAATGCTAAAACCGAAAGTGTGGTTACAAATAATCCAGCAAAGGTATACCATCCAAACATAGTAGAATACCAATGTGACTCGATCGACATGATAAAATCCCACGACATCAAAGATTCAGTAATCGCAAACAATACTAAGAAAGCAGCACCTGAACGACGGTTTCTCAAATACGCACCTACGCTATCACTTCCTTCATCCATTTTCAAAGAATTCGATCTGAATAAACGAGCGAAGAGTGTCCAAATAACGAAGTAAAGTATTATTCTCACCCAAAAGAACCCAGGATTTAAGAATGCTGATTTACCGGCAATAATTTTATCATAATTTGGAGAGTTTGGATCAGTAAGACCATCTCCCATCCAATGATAAATATGTTGACCACCGAATGCAATAATGATGATCATAATGATTCCAGCAATTGGCAAACTTTGACCCATTGCTTCCAGCGGGCGATAGATAACAGCACTCCAACCTACTTCAGCCACATATTGTAGCGCTAGAAAAAAGGTAGCTCCAAGAGCGAGTGCCATAAAAATAAAATTGCTCCATAATAAGTTGGCCCATGTTTGTTCATGATGTGTCATAAACTGAGCAGCGATGGAAACAATACCAATCACAATCATAGCGATCGCATACATCTTATTCTTAGATGTAAAATCGTAAGGTTGAGTGGTAGTAACTTCGATAGGTCCGTGATGTCCCATATATTCTAATTTCTGTTTAATTATTTTGCCATTGCAGTGGCATTCGAAGAGTCTTTAGTTGCTGTTGAATCTGTACCTACAGGAGCAGAAGCATTCCCTTGTAATTGGTGAACATACATGGTAATTTTCCATCTTTCCTCAGGGTTAAGTTGAGAAGCATGTGGACCCATTAAATTAACACCATAAGTTATAGTATGGAATATTTTTCCATCGCTAAGATCCTTTACTAGACCTCCACGACTTGAATTTCCTGCTGAATAACTTGGTGGTGGCGGGAATTTTCCAATGGCCACTAAGTTTCCATCACCTTGACCTGTTTCGCCATGACAATGTGTACAAAAGATGGCATAGAGACGTTGTCCTTCTGCAGCATTCTCTTCAGTAAAGAGCAATGGATTTTTTACATCACGACCTGCTGCTTCATAACCTTCAAGTGTAGAAGGATAAGAGAAGAAAGTATATCCTCTTGGAATAGTTCCATTAACTGGAGTTTGCATAGTGATACTATCTGCAAAATTCGGATTAGCAGAATATACATTATACGCTGGCGAACGGTACATGTCGGGCATAAACTCCGTTCCCGGGTCATTCGCATCTCTACCACATGATGTCAATAAGACGATGGCAAGACTTGCAAGGGTTGAAAGGAACACAACTGGCTTATTCATAGCAATGGGTTCTCTGTTTTTATTTTTTAGTTTCAATAGCTCCAGCTGCGCGAAGTTGTGACTCCACATTTGCAATCTCGCTATCATCATTAATTTGCACGGCCATCACGAATTGATCGTCGGACATGCGAGGGTGAATTACATGGGGTTCTACACCTGGTAATAATTTACTTCTCAAGAGAAAAGTAATTACCATACCATGTGCTGCACATAATACAGTACTTTCAAACGTTACCGGAATGAAAGCAGGCAAGTTTTTATAGAATGCAAAACTTGGCTTTCCTCCAATATCCATAGGCCAATCGAAGATATTCATGTAACCGGTCATCAGCAATGCTAGGCCGCAGCCTGTCATTCCAAAAAGGAAACAAGTGATAGAGATACGAGTACGCTCTAATCCCAATACTTCATCCAATCCGTGAATCGGAAATGGAGAAATTACATCTTTTACTTTCAAACCCTTACTTTTAAGAGCAGGAATTGCATTTAGAACAACTTGATCGTCGTCGAAAATGCCATAAACGAATTTTTTATTCTTAGCGCTCATTAGTGTGTCTCTTGTTTAGCAGTTGCAGCCTGTTTCTTTTTTGCACCTTCTGTAGATGATTTTACAATCGTTTTCAATTCCGACATGGCTATTACGGGGAATACACGAACGAAAATCAAGAAGCAAGTGAAGAATAATCCGATCGACCCAATGAAAATACCAGCTTCTACCCAAGTTGGACTGTACATGGTCCAGCTACTTGGAAGGTAATCACGGTGAAGTGAAGTCACGATAATTACAAATCGCTCAAACCACATTCCCACGTTAACGAAGATGGAAATGATAAATGTGGCGAATACACTTTCACGTAATTTCTTCGACCAGAATAACTGCGGTGTGATTACGTTACACGTCATCATACTCCAATATGCCCACCAGTAAGGACCGGTTGCTCGATTGATAAATGCGTATTGTTCATACTCTACACCCGAGTACCAAGCGATGAAAAACTCAGTGATATAAGCAACACCTACAATTGAACCTGTGATCAAGATCACTCGGTTCATCATATCGATATGATAGATGGTGATATAATCTTCAAGTGTTAATACTTTACGTACGATGATCAAGAGTGTTTGCACCATGGCAAATCCAGAGAAAATCGCACCTGCAACGAAGTACGGAGGGAAGATGGTAGTATGCCAACCTGGTACGATCGACGTGGCGAAGTCCATGGATACAACGGAGTGAACCGAGAGTACAAGTGGTGTTGAAAGTCCTGCAAGTACAAGAGAAACCTCTTCAAAACGTTGCCAGTTTTTTGCTGATCCTACCCATCCAAAACTCAAGATGGTATAAATACGCTTGCGCCATTTTGTATTAGCGCGATCACGAATTACTGCAAAGTCAGGAATCAATCCAGTATACCAGAATGCTAACGATACACTAAAATAAGTTGAGATGGCGAATACGTCCCAAACCAGTGGTGAGTTAAAGTTCACCCATAAAGAACCAAATTGGTTAGGAAGTGGTAATGGCCAGTAAGCCACCCAAGGGCGACCCATATGCGATACAATAAAACTTGCTGCACAAATTACAGCGAAGATGGTCATCGCTTCTGCAGATCGGTTAATTGATAAACGCCATTTCTGACGGAACAATAAAAGAATTGCTGAGATCAAGGTTCCAGCATGACCGATACCTACCCACCAAACGAAGTTGGTAATATCCCATGCCCAACCTACGGTTTTATTCAAACCCCAGACACCAAGTCCGGTTCCAACTGTGTACGATACTGCAATCACCCACCATATAAATGCGGCTAATGATACAGAGAAGGCAAGCCACCACCATTTGTTGGCTTTTGATTCCACCGGGCGGCATACATCTTCTGTGATGTCGTGCCAGGTTTTGTCACCTAGGATGAGTGGAGGACGAAGTTCCGATTCTTTATGCATAAGAGAAGAATACTATACTCGAGATTAATTTCTTTTTATGAATGATGATTTTTTACTGGCTCTTCGGTACGATTCCAAACTTTCGTTTGATAGAATACTGAAGGACGTGTTCCCACAGAAGCAAGCAAATGATAACTACGCTCGTCTTTGAAGAGTTCACTTATTTGAGAATTTGGGTCATTGAAATCACCAAATACAATCGCATTGGTAGGACAACCTTGTGCACATGCTGTTTTAATTTCACCATCCTTTGGACGACGACCTTCTTTCTTAGCATCTAAGCGACCATACTGAATACGTTGAATACACATTGAACATTTTTCCATTACTCCACGTGAACGAACGGTAACATCTGGATTTAATACCATCTTACCTAAACTATCATTCATGTTATAAGGGAACTGATCATTATCGCTATACTTAAACCAGTTGTAACGACGTACTTTATACGGACAGTTGTTTGCGCAATAACGAGTTCCTACACAACGGTTATAAGCCATCATGTTTAATCCGTCAGAGCTATGTGTTGTTGCAGCTACTGGACAAACTGTTTCACAAGGAGCGTGATTACAGTGTTGACACATCACAGGCTGGAACATGATTTGTGGATTGTCGGAAGCTGGTTTTTCCATTTCACCATACATATCCAATTTACCAAGTCCTTTGTCTTCGGCATTTTCTTTAGTTGTATCGCTGGTATAGTAACGATCGATACGGATCCAATGCATCTCACGAGCACGACCAATTTCATCTTTACCAACAACAGGTACATTATTTTCAGCGTTACAAGCAATGACGCATGCACCGCAACCAATACAACTATTCAAATCGATACCTAAACCCCAAGCGTGATTAATACGATCAAAACCGGGCTCATCTTTTGTTTTCCATAAATCCAACTCTTCTGGAGTTTTTGGACCTTCTGGAGATGCGATTAATTCAGGAGCATTTCCAGCCTTAGGATCTTTCAACCATGCAGCCAAACTTGTTTCCTTCACGATATCGCGGCCCATCATCGTATGATGAGTTTGTGTTAAAGCAAATTTATAATCGTCTTCAACCGTTTTATTCACCGCAACACCTGTTGCAAAATATTTCTGCACTCCACCGGTCATACTCACCATCGGATATGCATTGAATCCAACATTATTTCCAGCCTTACCACAATGGGTACGACCATAACCTAAAGCTACTGCGATGGTTTCATCCGACATAGTGGGTTGCATCAACACGGGACCCTTCACACTTGAATTTCCAACTTTCACTTCGATGACAGTTCCTTGACGCCATCCCATCTTCTCTGCGTAGGCAGGAAGTACTGCAAAATAATTATCCCAACAAACCTTTGTGATAGGATCCGGTAATTCATGTAACCAAGGATTATTTCCTCCGGCTCCATTACCTAATCCTGCTTTTTCATAGAGTGTAATTTCAATTCCTGAAGCGGGCTTTCCTAATAAATCGGCTGCAGCAGCAACGTTACCAATAAATGAAGTGGCTCCACCTATAACGAAAGAGGCTTCAAAAATTCCATCTCTTAAAGATTGATTCCAGAAAGCATCGAAAGAACTCATTCCATTTTGAATTGGAAATACAGATGTATTCCAAGTACTACGGATATAAGTATAATAATCAGGTGTTGCATTTCCACTCCACTTCAACAAACTTTCGCCTGCTTGACGTGTATTAAACAATGGACGAATGGTAGGTTGCATTAAACTAAAGCTTCCTTTGTAAGCTTCAGCATCACCCCATGACTCGAGGTAATGATGGTCAGGACAAACGTAATCACAACCTTGTGCTGTTTCATCTTCACGATCGGACAATGAAATTTTCACAGGCACTTTAGCAAGTGTGGCTGCGAATGCTTTTGGATTGGAAGCTGTATAGGCAGGATTTGTATTCCAGAAAATAACCGCTCCAACACTACCTCCATCCATATCGGACAAAAGTTGTGCGTACGCTGCATCATTACTATTCTTTAAATTGCAAGTACGATCCAAGTTGATGGTAGAACCATAGTTTCCAAGAAGGAAATTAATAGCGTTCACCATTACTTGTTCATTCGGATCATTGGATCCACTCATCACCACTGACTTTCCTTTTGCAGCAACTAATTCCTTCGCGATACCATCTAATGACTTATCTAAAGGAGTAGCAGTTGCATTTACGGAGGTGCCACCTGTTAGTGCTGCTACTTTATTGTATAAAGAAGCTACCACTGCAGATTGCTGACTTGGTTTTATTTTGTGACGTTGATCTGCGTTGGCACCAGAAAGAGAAAGCATACTTTCAAACTGATGATGCTTTGACAACGTTCTCTTTCCATTACGAAGTTTACGAGTTTCACCATACTGTCGAGCGAACTCGATTGGTGACAACCAGTTTTGTAAGAAGTCGGCGTTAAAACTAACGATCACTTCTGCTTTATCAATATTGTAAGATGGAATCACGGACTTTCCAAAAGATAGTTCGTTTCCTTTCAACATTCCATAATAAGAGACCGCGTCATAAACTACATGAGAAGCGGTTGGATACTTTGCAATAAAATCGCTCAAAGCTCTTTTGCCAGATGGGCTATACATTGAACTGGTAACAACTGCAATCTTTTTTCCTGCTGTTGCTTGCTCAGCTAATTTAGCTGTGATTTCCGCATCGACTGCAGTCCATTCTGTACGCTTCTTCTTTGCCATGGGCTGTTGAAGACGGGTGTTATCGTACAAACTCAAAACTGAAGCTTGAACACGAGCATTCGTTGCACCTTTCGTAACAGAAGACATTTCATTTCCTTCGATTTTGATAGGACGACCTTCACGTGTTTTAATTAAAACACTGCAATAGTCGGAACCATCTGCAAAAGTAGAAGCGTAATAATTGGGAACACCCAATGTGATTTCTTCAGGCTTCACTACATAAGGAATGGCCTTTTTTACGGGGGCATCACATGCAGCTAATGATGCAGCAGCAACACTAAAGCCTAAGAACTTTAAGAAATCTCTACGTGATGTAGAAGAATCACTTTCTGCTTTCTTCTGTAATGATTCATTCAGCGGAAGGTGCTCGAAGAATTCATTATTGCGAAGTCTTACAAATTCAGGATCATTGTTGAGTTCATCAACACCTTTCCAATATCGTTTTTCCATAACGGTCTTGGTGATTATACCAGGGTTATATATTCAACTCACCACGCGGTGATATTGTTTATTGATTCAATTATTAATAATGACAACGAGCACATTCTGTTCCGCCTAGTTTTTCAACTGTAAGCTTCGCATCAGGACCGTATTTAGCTTTATATTTTTCGTGTACTTCAGAATAGTAACCGTTACCTTCCATTTTTACGGGAGTGTCGCGGTGACATTGGATACACCAGCCCATGGTTAATGGAGAGAACTGCTTTATTACTTCCATTTCTCCAACCGGACCGTGACAGGTTTCACATTCAACTCCTCCTACTTTCACGTGTTGACTGTGGTTGAAGTACGCCAATTCAGGAAGATTATGAACACGAACCCATTTAATAGGTTTCGTCTTACCAGTATATTGTTGTGTGTTTACATCCCAACCAATGGCTTCATAAATTTTTGAGATTTCTTCTGTACCATACTTAGGACCCTTCTTCACGTATTTATGACAATTCATACAAAGGTTTGGTGAAGGGATTCCAGCATTCTTAGACTTCTCAGCACCTGAGTGACAATAGCGGCAATCGATTTTATTTTGACCTACGTGCAATTGATGTGAAAACTTGATGGGTTGATCAGGAGCATAATTTTCATTTAATCCAATTCCAGCCAGTGCATTCCATCCGGCAACAGAACCTACTACAGAAACCGCTATAAATAAAAATGCAATTAATTTTTTATTGCCACGAATCCAAACTTTTAGTCCGGCTTTCCCAGTTAATTTTTCTGGCTCAGGAATTCCATTACGATCATTGATAACTCTTTGAAGTCCTTTCTGAACGCGATTTAGAATTACAAAAAGAATGATGAAGGTAAGTAAAACTAAAATTAATGTTAAAGAAGAATCACCTTCATTAGCTCCACTTCCAGCAGCAACCGGGTCTCCAGGAGTAGGAACTGCAGGCGCTGCTTCACTTTCTGTTTTGATGTATCCGATAATGCTTTTAATCTCATCGTCTGATAAGTTAAAAGAGGTCATGGCTACCTTATTAAATTGCTCATACACCTTCACCGCTTGAGGGTCTCCGGATTTAATTAAGGCTTGAGAATTCTTAATCCACTTGATCAACCAGTCTTCCTTGTACTTTATGTGTACATTTTTCAAACCCGGACCAACGACAACGTCTTCACCAACTACGTGACAGGCGGTACAATTAGCTTTAAACAAGGCTTCACCATTTGGCTGGGCCTGTGCTGAAGTTTGGAAGATTACGATCAGGGATAGCACTAACGCATTAATTGTCAGAATCCTGTATACGTAACGTAGCATATGCTCGAAATAATTTTAAGTTAATTTATTGAAATATTTTTACCGATAAGTGACAATACCGTGTATTTTTCCAAGCGCCAAATTTAGTGGAAACTATAATTCAACCATATTTTTAGAGTAAAAAAAGAAGTTATTTGGATGGATTCTAATTAAGCATCAAAAAATCAACGGATTCGTTTGACTTCCACCACTAAAAGAAAATTAAATCAAAACTCTTAAATCCAATAATCAATTCAAGAAAATAATTATAAATTAATAATCAAGTAATTACAATTTATTACCTTCTAAAATGTTAATAAGTTTCTAGGACAAAAAATAGATCTAAACCAGTTAAATACTGGATGCCCTATAAAAATATTTATCCCTCTGAATGTTAACAATTTAACAAAAAAATAATTTATTCTTCAAAATTACGACCTTTGTCGGATGCGTTTATTCCTTCTTCTCTTTCTTGCTTACTCAAACGTTTGTCCTGCTCAAAAGTTAAACAATGATAGTTTAGCTTTTATCTTAGCTCAACGCCACAAAAAGGTAAATGCATCTAAAATGACCATGCCTGGCTATAGGATCCAAATTTATTTTGGCAATGAACGCATCAAGGCTCAAGAAATTAAAAGTAGTTTTTTGCAAAATCATCCAAAAATTTCCGCTTATATGGTTTATCATCAACCCAATTTTAAAGTAAGAGTTGGAGATTTTAGAACTCGGTTAGAGGCCGTTGGATTTTTAAAAAAGATTGAATCCGAATTCAAAACATCCTTTATAGTTCCTGACGATGTGAAGTTGCCGGACTTATAATAGCCCTTTTGTTTTCAAATACAATTCACTTCTGATTGAATATCGCCTTATAAACAGGTGTTTAGTTGAAAACAAATTTGAGTCGTAAATAAGGGCAATTCGCTTACTGATACATTTGAAACATCTTAAAAAAATGTTCAAATGAAAAAGGCTTTCATTATTCTTATCATCTTAATTCCTATTTCAACATGTTTGTTGGGTCAGGTAGGATGGAAATTTTCTACTTCAGATAATTCAATTTTAAAACGAAATTATATTGAAAGTTTATCTAATGGATCCTTTTTCCGATTAAGCACTGCTGACACTTTATCGCCCAGTTGTTATTCGCTTGTTTTAATCGACTCTAGCGGGACGACCATGAATCAAATTGAACTTTGCATTGCGGATAGTAATCCAAAAGTGATTGCATTTACTTTGGACACCATCACCCAACGTTTGTGCGTTACCGAACAATCAGAAAGTAACAGTGCTTTCTATATGCATTTAAAAGTTTTTGATTATAATTTGAATTATATGGATTCACTTACCTGGGGAGTTACTAAAACCAGTAGTCTAGGCGTTGATGTTTTTGCAGGAGGTATTGATACGGCCAACAATAAATTCATTGTCTATCGATCAAAAGATATGTTTGATCAAATGTGGAATCGAAGTATTTGCAGAAAGAACGCAGCAGGAGTCATTAAAAATAACATTGTAAAAATTGGACAGGCTGCTAACGATGGATTTTACATTAACGATGTTGTTATTGCACCAACCGGTAATATTTATATTGCAGGAACTAGAAAGGAAAGTTTATATGGAAACTTTTTTTATTTAGAAAGAGTAAATGCCAGCTTCGCTACCATTTTTGAAGTGAAAGACCAATATGTATTAAATAGTATAGAAAACAACCATGTTTCTTCTATCCATCTTTCCACTGCTAATGCAAACAGTCCGATCATTGTAGGAGGAACAATGTTTGGATTAGCTCCTGGTGATACTACTTATCGTTGTCATGGTATTATTCGCTCTTACGCTTCCAATGGAATGATGCGATGGAACTTTCAAAATTTTGAAGTTCGAGATTACAAAAAAGTAATGGCTCGTCATTCCTATGTTTATGCGGCAGGAACCAATAATAAATCTGCCACGGGTTTGGATACCAAGATTTCTCGGTTGTTCCTTAAAGACGGTGTGGTTGATTGGCATCGTTACTACGCAAATAAATCAACGCCACTTTGCTTACAAGTGGAGGCTGACAAATCATTGCTCATTGGTGGAGAAAAGCAAAGTAACGTCACTTTGCCCAGTGGAAGCGTGCTTACGATTCGATCCTTTATGCTTTTGCGGTATAGCAAATCAGGAAAACGGTTATATGACTATGACCATTTATGGGATGTTTCGAATGAAACGAGTTCTATTCAAGGTGCTATTACTGATATTGCTACCGGATATAATCAATACTATTATACTGCCGGAACCCATCGCGTTGTAAAAAATGTAAGTGGTACCTCCACAACCGTTGACAGTACAACTGTCATACAATTCACCAATGGATCAATGCGAACCGGAGATTATATTCCTGCTGAAGTTTCATTAAACCTGCGACCTAATCCGGCTAAGAATTCTATCCTTTTTACCTGTGAAAGCCAGGTTACCGACTTAGTCATTTTTAGTATGACCGGACAAAAAATGAAAACGGAAAGCATCGATCAGGAAGGGATTAATTACTCCTGTGATATTGCGCATTTAAGTCCGGGCACATATGTCCTAAGGGTGATGGCTAATAAAACTTGGTATACTGCAAAGTTTATAAAAGAGTAAATCAAGAATAAATCACCTTTTAAATATCAACCCCTCTAAAAAAATGAAACTAGTTTTTTTTTAGCTTAAATCTAAGAATAACTCCTTTGTTATTTATAGATGCTTTTCTTGAAACAATTGGGAATTTTCACTAAAATTTACTTTCAAAACTGAAATTTGGCAGTTTAACATATTACATTTTTCTTTTGATTTTCAATTATTTATACTGTTTTGTTTAATATTTATGTATAAAAATTAAACAAAATCTTTAGTCTCATGTTTAGGAGGTATTAACTTATTAAACCAACAAAAATGAAAACACTTAAAACTCTATTTACATTATTACTATCATTTGGATTAGCATTGGATAGTTTTGCTCAAGCTGAACTTCAAGTAATTCACAACAGTCCAGATCCGGCTGCTTCCACAGTGGACATTTACATCAATGGAAGTCTAACTTTAAATGACTTCGCATTTAGAGCAGCTACACCCTATTTACCAGTAACTTCTGGAACTGTTTTGAATATTGGAATTGCTCCTGCAAATAGCGCAAGTGTTAATGATACTTTAGTTAACATACCCGTTACCTTAGTTCAAAACCAACGTTATGTAGCCATTGCATCAGGGGTTCTAAATCCTGCAGCCTTTTCTACCAATCCAAATTCAATTCCAACCGGTTTCCAATTAATCATTTCCGACAATATGAGGAATGCTTCTTTAAATCCAGGTGAAGTTGATTTTAAAGTATTGCATGGTAGTACTGATGCTCCTACTGTGGATGTAATTGCTCAAGGTGTAGGTTCACTTGTAAATGATGCAAGTTATACCGATTTCACGCCTTACATCAGCGTTCCTGCAGGAGATTATTTATTAGATATCACTCCGGGGAATGATAATAGTATTGTTGTTGCTACTTTCTCTGCAGAGTTAAACAGCTTGGGTGGTGGTGCAGCCGTTGTATTTGCATCTGGTTTTCTTGACCCAAGTCAAAACCAAAATGGCGCAGCATTTGGTTTGTTCGCAGCTCTTCCAAATGGAACAGTAGTTACATTAAACAAAGTTGGAGATACACGATTACAAATCATTCACAATGCTGCTGATCCAGGTGCTGCTTCGGTGGATGTATATGTGAACGGTGGACTTCTACTCGACAATTTCAACTTTCGCACAGCAACTCCTTTCATTGATGTAAATAGTGGTCAAACTTTAAATATCGGAATTGCTCCTCCAAACAGTGCATCTGTGAATGACATATTGGTTAATATTCCGGTGGTTTTAGCCGATGGAGAAACTTATGTTGCGGTAGCGAATGGCGTTTTAAATCCAGCTGCATTTGCTGCAAACCCAGAGGGAATTTCAACCGCATTTCAGTTATTGTTGTTTTCAGGAATGCAAGAAACAGGATTAAATGGTGCTAACGTTGACGTTGCTGTATTGCATGGTGCTACTGATGCTCCTGCGGTAGATGTATTCGCAAGAAATGTGGCTCAACTTATTGATAGTATTACGTACACTGAATTAAACGGATATGTATCTGTTCCAGCTGCTGACTATTTATTGGATATCACTCCTTCAGGTGGTTCACCAATAATTGCTACTTACCTTGCTCCATTAAGTGGATTGTCAGGTGGTGCAGCAGTAGTATTTGCTTCAGGATTTTTAACTCCTTCTGCTAATCAAAATGGCGCAGCATTCGGACTTTTTGCAGCTTTAGCGGATGGTACGGTGATTGAATTAAACGATACTTCTAATTCCAGACTTCAAGTTATTCATAACAGTCCGGATCCTGCTGCAAGTACAGTTGATGTATATGTAAATGGTGGTTTATTATTAGATGATTTCGCTTTCAGAACCGCTACTCCATTCATTGATGTACCTTCTAACGTAACGATCAATATTGGAATTGCTCCCGGAAACAGTGCATCAATAAATGATACATTGGTAAACATTCCGGTTGTACTTACAAATGGTCAAACGTACTTAGCAGTAGCGAGTGGAGTTCTTGCACCAGCCTCTTTCGCAGTAAACCCAGATGGACGTCCAACAGGTTTCCAATTATTATTACAAGACTTCATGAGAGAGACGGCAGAAGGCGGAGTTAATGTTGATTTCCGAGTGATCCACGGTGCTACTGATGCTCCAACTGTTGATGTAATTGCTGTGGGTGCAGGTACCATTGTAAATGATGCTGCTTACACAGATATTACAGGATACATTTCTGTACCACCGGCTGCTTACACATTGCAAGTAACCGATGCTGCTAACACAGTAGTTGTTGCAGCTTACAATGCTAACTTAAGCACTCTTGGTGGTGGATCAGCGGTAGTATTTGCTTCTGGATTCTTAACACCTTCTGCCAATCAAAATGGTTTACCTTTCGGTTTGTTTGCCGCTTTAGCAGACGGTACTGTTATTCCTTTCTCAGTAGTAACTAGTATCAATGATTTAGAAAATGATTTAATTAAATCAGCCTATCCAAATCCTGCTACAGATCAAATTACCATCGAATTAAACACGGATGTAATTGCTCAAGGAATTTCTATCTTAGACATTACCGGAAAAGTGGTATCTACACCTTCTCTTTTAAATAATCTTTCTTCCTTTACTGTAGCGACAGATAAATTAAATGCAGGCCTTTACTTCTTAAACATTGTTTCTAACAAAGGAACTTCAGTAAAGCGCTTTAGCGTAGTGAAATAGTCGGAATGCCAAAACGATTATTTGTTAAGTTGAAAACCTCGTCTTCTATGAAGGCGGGGTTTTTTTATTTCAATTCTTCAACTCGTTGATGCGTACATTATAAAACAATATTTATGCGACATCTATAACTGCTTACTACAAATTATCATACTCAAAAATAGGATGATCTAAATGAGAACCTGGTGGCATGTGCACTTGAGGGCGGATAATTCCATCATGCAAATCATACACCCAACCATGTAAATGCGGCCCTTTTTCGTGGATCCATGACTTTTGAATGATGGAAGTTTTTGCAAGGTTCATGACTTGCTCCACTACATTCAATTCGATGAGTCGATTCAATTTGAGATCTTCTTCCTTTAACAATTCAATTTCGTCTTGATGATAGCGATATACATCTTTAATATTGCGTAGCCACTTATTGATGAGTCCCATGCTATGATTCGTCATGGCGGCTTTTACTCCTCCACAACCATAATGCCCGCATACAATGATATGTTTCACTTTTAATACCTCCACAGCATACTGCAAAACGCTTAGCATATTGAGATCGGTATGCACCACCATGTTGGCAATGTTTCGATGGATAAAAATTTCTCCAGGTCTAGTTTGCGTAATTACATCGGGAGGTACTCGACTATCAGAACAACCGATCCACAAAAATTCAGGATTTTGCACGTTTAATAACTTACTAAAAAAATCGGGTTCGTTTTCCATCATTTTTTTAGACCAAGATTTATTATCCTGCAATAAGCGACTAAGTGTATTCATTCTTCAAATTTATTTTAATGTTTTTCTAATTGTGTAATAAATGAAATCAATTTCATTTGCTCAAATATATGTAAAACAGTCGAGTGAAAAGGTAAAGTTCAAGCAGCAAAAAAAAGCCTCATCTTTCGAAAAAGATGAGGCTAATCATTCAATTATTACTGGTAAACAGTGTTCTTAAAACCTTAACGAACAATTTTCATTTCTTTCAACAGATGACTTGCACCTCCGAATTTATCGAGGATAAATAACGAGTAACGAATATCCACACAAATGGTACGTTGAAATTCTGGTTCGAAAGCAAAGTCACTTGCAATGGCTTCCCAGTTACCATCAAAAGCAGTTCCGATGAGTTCACCGTTACCATTGATAACAGGACTACCTGAATTTCCTCCAGTGATATCGTTATCGGTTAAGAAGCAAATATGCAACTCACCGTCCTTATCGGCATACTGACCAAAATCCTTTTTCTTCATCATGTCGATCAGTTTTGCGGGAGCGTCAAATTCTACATCACCGGGCGTATATTTTTCAATAACACCACGAGACGTTGTAAATTCTTTAAAGAAAGTTGCATCTTTTCCATTGTATGGTAACACACGTCCGTAAGTCATACGCATGGTTCCATTCGCATCTGGATTATTAAGTGCATTTGGACTCATCTCCAATACTCCAGCTTGATACAAACGATTCGCTTTTCCAAGCTGACCGTTTATTTTCATCATTTGTGGTTGCATTTTCTTCGTCACCTCCGTTAGATAACCATTCGCCACTGCATAGATTGGATCTTTCTGTAATTTCTTTAAAGAAGGTGACTTTAAAAATTTAGCCATTTTTTCTTGGCTTACAAAAACAGACTTCTTCCACATAGCTTCCGCCATAGCGTTGTAGTCCTTATTATGTTTCGCAGCCATATCAGTTAAGCTTTTAGGCAATGCAGCATTGTCTAAATCCTCCACTAAGTGCATCAACACAGAGGCTAATACTTTTTTCTCGATAGGCTCATAAAATTCTTTGAAGTCTTTGTCTAAATCGGATGCCATTTCTGATGCTGTTTTCTTCACCTCATCCTTCTTTGTTTTATCCATCATCAAGGGTTCAAGAGCAGCTGCAGCCATTGCAAAATTCATAGGCTGAGAATTGCTAATCCCGTCTTGAAGATACACACCAAACATTCCCACTTTAGCTATTTCCGCATACGCTTCATTGTAACTATTAATCACGTTAGCATACTTAGTGTTGTTGGTATTCTTCACCCAGGAAGCAAACTTATTTTCTTCTGCTTTTCTACGATCGTAGATGTTCAACTTCTTTAGAGCAGTTGCTTCGCCCATGAATTTTTTCCAGTAGTTACTGAGTCCGGCATACTTATCAGAATACATCAACTTAATTTTTGGATCCTTGTGCATATAGGATTCATAAATATCAAGAATATCACGACGTACTTT
>JBJXGU010000180.1:0-3752 GCA_046160245.1 Bacteroidia bacterium | reverse complement strand
ATGTTCGGTAGGTACTGTAGTTCCGGTTGCGACATTGCCTTATAGCTCTAGCGGAAGATCAACATGTGGACAACTAAACGATGTAACAACAGCAAATGCAGAATCCTGTGGAAATTCATCTTATTATGCAGGTGAAGAAGAAGTGTTCAGTTTCGTTCCACTTACCTCAGGAAAAGTACAGGTATTATTGAGTTCATCCGCTTATAATACTTCTTTGTTTTTAGTGGAAGGTTGCCCGTTGGCTACGTATTGTTTTGGAAGCGGAAGCACTTGTATTGCGAGCGCTTATGGAACAGCAGGAAATAAAATTTTATGTGGAGATGTAATTGCAGGTCGAACCTATTACGTTATTGCTGATGCATCTTCTGGATGCTATCCTTACAATATTTCTATCTCTGCACCTGCTACCGGATTCACGGGTTCAACTTGCGCTAACCCAATTAATATATCCACTCTGCCTTTTCAATCAAGCGGTGATAATACAGCATGTATGGCGAATGATTATTCAAATGCCAGTGCAGCATCCTGTAATACACTATACGAATCCGGAGAAGATAAAGTATTTAAATATATTGCAACAGGTCCGGAATGTATTAGTATCACGCTAAGTGGAGCTTCTACAAATAACATAGGATTTCAAGTATATAATGGTTGTCCGGATGTAGTAGGAACAACATGTATAGCCAATGCAGGCGGTGCCTATTCAGGATCTCTTTCGGGAAGTGTTAATTTACCTGCTGCAGGTACTTACTATATAATTGTTGATACTTGGGCAGCACCTGCAAGTGCAGAATTTAATTTGTATATTGATACTTACGGAGGTAATCAAGATAATGATTTGCCTTGCGATGCTATGGAATTGCCTCTTGGGGTAACTGTGGTGGGTGATGTGAATTGTTCGGGTGGAGCCAGTGAACCTGCTGTTCCTGTTTGTTGGGGAACACCCAATACGCTAAACACAGTTTGGTATTACATTACAGCTCCCGCCTCAGGATCTGTTTTAATTCGTACTATACCAGGATCCTTATTGAATACACAAATTGCTGTTTATTCCGGAACATGTGGTGCCGGACTTACCTATGTAAATTGTAATGATAATGCAGCAGCTTGTGCAACAACTACGACTCTTATGTCACAATTATCGCTTACAGGTTTAACGCCGGGAGCGATTTATTATATTGTTGTAGATGGAGTAGGAACCGGTACCGGAACATTTGGAATTGTTGCTATTAATGGTAATCAATCTCTACCAACCATATTTGGACAGGAGTGTTCAGTTCCTTTGCCGATTTGTAATGATACAGTTCCTGTAGGTGATCCCGGCTTTCAATCATTTGGAAATTATTGCGATTTTACCGGTAATGGAGCCAATTGTTTGGAATCTGGTGAACGCGGATCTGTATGGTATGAAATTCCAATTAATGCAAATGGCTTTTTAGAATTTACTATTGTTCCGAATGATTGGTTAGGTGCTCCTAGTACTACTTGTACAGATTATGATTTTGGTTTATGGAGAATTGGTGGACCAGGAGCCGTAACTTGCAATAATATTTTTACGGATTCAGTTCCTCTACGATGTAATTATAGCTGGATGGGAATCACTGGAGTTTATGGCGCATCTAATGGAGTAGCCCCTACGGCTTACCCTGGATTTGGTGTGGCATTCATGCAAAAATTACCTGTACTTGCTGGAGAAACATATGTTTTAGTATTAAGTAATTTTTCAAATAGCCTTTCGGGATTTACAATGTTGTTCCCTTCTACAGCTCCTGTCGATTACTTAACTACTCCCGATACCGTTTATTGGACAGGATCTACCGACACCGATTGGTTTAAATCAGCCAATTGGGGTGGATGTGCTATTCCAAGTTGTACAATTAGTGGAGTTGTATTGGCAGCATCCGCAAACCAACCTGTAATTAATGCAGCGAATGCAAGAGCAAATTCTTTAGTTATTGAAGCTGGTGCATCTTTAACAATTAATGCAAATCGTAATATTAGTATTTGTGGAAATTTAACGAACGACGGAACATTTAATGCGCGATCAAACTCTACCATTGTTCTAAATGGCACAGGTTCACAAACGGTATCCGGAAATTTTACAAGCAATAATGATTTTGTAAATATTCAGGTAAATAAATTAAGCGGAACCGTTTCTCTTCTCAATGACCTCGATATAACTGGAAATTTTACCTTCTCCTCGGCTACAAGCACCTTTAATGGTCAAGGGATGGGAATTCGTTTGGCCGGTAACTTTGATAATGCAATCGGTGGTACCTTCACTCCCGGTAGTGGGGGGATGTTACAATTTATTGGTAGTGGAAGTCAGTCATATTATAACAATGGCGACTTAGAACAAGTATTTATGGTTAATACAGGAGCCGGAGTAAATTTATTATCCGATATGAAAATTGGAAATAATGGTTCACTTACATTATCTACCGGTAAAATTGTAACCAATGCATTTGAAGTAAATATTTTAAACGATGCTTCTGCTGCTATTTCAGTAGGAAACACATCCAGTTTTGTTCAAGGATTCCTTCGTCGAAAATTACCTTCCTCTTCTTCCGCACCACGTATTTTAAATTTCCCAGTGGGTACTTCTTTAGCAGGTTATCAGCTCATGAATCTATCTACCTATAATGGAAGTGATCCTGCAATTGGTTCTTTAAGGGTACATTTCTCATCATGGTCTTCCGGCGCTCCTGGTGCTGTGGGTATTGATCCTTCTTGCCCAATTACATTTAATACAACTTCTCTAAATAATGGTTTCTGGACGGTGAATCCATTGGGTTCAGGGGTAGCAGAGTTTCACATGACACTTTACAACCGTACTTATACAAATGCAGCTAATGCAAATACAGTGATGAGTAATGAAACCGGAGGCTGGAGTATTCCTGGGATGGTGTCAGGAACTTGTACTACTTCTCCAATAACCGCGGTATTACGAAACGGAATTAGTCAAACGTTCGCTGCAGGTACATCAGTAGGATTTGGTACCGCTCAAGGAACTTCTGCATTACCAGTCTCTCTTCTTGCATTTCTTGCAGAAGCGAAGACGAATACTATAGAATGTTTATGGACAACAGCCAATGAAGTTAATAATAGAGGGTTTGAAGTGCAACGAGCTACCAACCCCGATGTATTCACCACCATTGGTTGGGTAGATGGAAATGGAACCGTAAACGTAATGAAGAATTATAAATTTGTGGATGATGATGTGCAACCGAATCAAGTTTATTATTACCGTTTGCGTCAGGTTGACTACGATGGACAATTTACAATCACAAAAGTAATCGCAGCAATTATTCGTGATAATGGTGCCGTAATTGTAGAAGCGTTCCCTAATCCTTATAAAGAAGCAACAACGATTCGATATATGATTACCAGACCAGCGATGGTTACCATAGAAATTATGGATGTGACCGGTAAAATGGTAAAACGCTATCAGCAAGGATTACAGGATGCAGGGCAATATACCTTTCCTTTCTCAGCAAAAAATAATGGCTTGAGTGCAGGTACTTATATGGTAAGTGTTTGGTGCGATGATCAGCGTTATCAACTTCGACTCACAGAAAATGATTAATACCAATTACAATTATATTTTAGTTCAACCCTGCGACGTATTTTTTTGCCAAGACGATTTAAAAAAAGTGTTGTATAGCCATAGCCTACGGAACTATTTTTTTAAGAAGGATTGGTGAAAAAGAGTCCCGCAGCGCCGTCCATCGGCCGCCAAAGGCGCTGCGGCA
>JBJXGU010000179.1:0-15110 GCA_046160245.1 Bacteroidia bacterium | reverse complement strand
TGGCCATTTGCATAAGATTAGTTCTCAAATTCGATTTTGCCAATTTCAAATTTGTTGATGTTGGATAAACACGGTTGGATAAGAAAATATATTGCAGACGGGTCTGAGGATCAGCCCACGAATAGGTACCGGTAAATCCACTATGCCCGAAGGAACTTAAAGAGACACCCGTGGCTGAAGGCCCATTCGCCCCCGCTGCAAAATCGGGCTTATCGAAAAATAGTGCTCTACGATTATGCCCATCTGCATAGGCTGGGCTCGTAAACAACTTTACAGTTTCCGACTTCACATATCTTTTCCCACCATATTCTCCACCGTTCAACAACATCTGCATAATCACCGCTAATGACTCCGCATTAGAAAAAACTCCAGCGTGACCCCCTACTCCACCCATCATTGCTGCAGCAGGATCATGCACATAACCTTGGATAAGTTGATGACGAAAAGCAGTATCCAATTCGGTTGGTACAATCTGAGATTTATCTATCCAGGTTAAAGGATGGTATCCGATTTTCCAAAGACCCAACGGTTTGTAAAAAACATCGTTCACCAATTCATCCAAATCTTCTCCACTAATTTTTTCAATCACCTTTTGCAAAATAATGATACCCAAATCAGAATACACATACTTACCTGGATTCTCCAATGGACGCTCCACAATTTTATCCCACATCACATCTTCGTAATCATCCGAAACAAATAAACTGTCGGCAACTTGACGCTTAAAGTTGCGCTGATAAGTGGTATTGTAAATTTCAGGATCTAATACTGAATCTTTAAACGTTTCCTTCCAAAATGGAACCCACGATTTCAATCCTGCTTCATGCGCCATCAATTGGCGAATTGTCATTTCCTTTTTATCGCTTTTTCGTAAAGAGGAAAGATAATGAGAAGCTTTTTCATCGAGATCCAATTTCTTTTTATCGAACAAATACATGGCTGCTAAAGCAGTAGAATAAATTTTTGTTAACGATGCAATGTCATAGACATCTGAATTTTTTACTGCTGTTGATTGATCATACGTATGCCATCCAAACGATTTATCATAAATTACTTTTCCATCTTTAGCAATAACAATTTGCGCACCTGGAAAAACAGAATCACGAATAGCTTGTACCATGGCTGAATCAATTTTAGCTAATTTCAGTGTAGAAATACCAGCATCTTCCGGAATAGTGTACTTCAATCGAATCACATCTCTTGTGACTACACCTTGATCCAAATTAAACTCAGGCTGGATAGAAACAGGCAATTGCCCTGTGAAAAGTTGTCCTCCATAAATTTTTTGCGCCGTTTGCTGCAATGGCAAATGCGTATCCTCATACCCTTCTACAATGGCATCATAATTCTTCAATCCTTGGAGTCGACTCAACACATATGCATTTCCAAATACACAAAGAATACTTCCTTTCAACTTTCCTAACATCTCTGTGAGTTCAATTGTTGCGGCTGTAAGTCCAAAGTTTTTCTGTGCATTAATAGTAGTATTATGAATACTCACGATGACGTGATCACATCCTTTCAAGAAATTATAAATACTATCTCGATATTCATCAGATGCATCTTTGGGGACATTCAATGTTTTGATAGGTCCATACTTTGACAATTGGATTTGAAAAGGATTATTGAGTGTGTCATTTAAAACTACCGAAGCAATGCAATCGCGATGCGAAGGATGCAATGGCAACAAATTATCTTCATTCTTCAATAAGGTGGGAGCATTCTCATACAATCGGTTGTTGAGAGCAACGGAAGCCGATGAATTTAATTCACGATACAAATTTTCTGTTTGGATGGGTTGGTAATTGTTTAAACCCACCCAATACTTCGCACTCAAAATTTTCATCACTTTTAAATCAATCAACTCTTGTTCAATTTCACAATTCTGAATTGCAAAATGAATTCTGTTGATCGCTTTGGCAACATCTTGTGGATACAAGAGAACATCATTGCCCGCTAACAATGCTTTCAATTCAATTTCTCCAGGAGCAACATAAGCTGCCACCCCTTTCATGTTAAGTGCATCCGTAAAAACTAATCCTTCAAATCCCAACTTCGTTTTTAAAAGATCCTTCACAATTTTTGTTGACAAAGAGCTCGGTTGATCCAAAGTAGAATCTAAACTGGGAATAAAAAGATGAGCCACCATGACGGAAGCCAATCCCTGCGGAATTAATTTCATGAATGGAAATAATTCGAGAGAATCCAATCGCTCTGTTGACGCATTCACTACGGGCAGTGACAAATGCGAATCGGTATCGGTATCACCATGTCCGGGAAAATGTTTTGCGCATGCCATCACATGATGATCCTGCATTCCCTTCATATAATTCAATCCATACAAGGCTACTTTTTCCTTACTCTCCCCAAACGCACGACTATTAATGATGGGATTATTGGGATTATTATTAATATCAATATCGGGCGCAAAATTGATATAAATTCCCATGCGCTTGCATTGTGAAGCGATCTCCACGCCCATCTCATACACATCATGCGCAGAAGCACCAGCACCTAATGTCATTTGACGAGGAAAGCGAATCGTAGAATCCAATCGCATACTCAATCCCCATTCCCCATCAATTCCAATAAGCAATGGAATTTTAGAATGCGATTGATAAAAATTCGTCAAGTTCGCTTGACGCAAGGGACCGCCCTGAAAAAATATGAGTCCACCAATTTTAAACGAATCGATGAGTTGCGTGATTTGTGCGACATGCGCTGCATCCTTATTTGAAAATGCATCCACCATAAACAGCTGACCCATTTTCTCTTCATAGGACATCGTCTTAAAAACGCTATCGGCCCAATACTTCGCCTCTGCCGACTCAAAACAAGGAACATTTCTTTGTCCGTGAGATGAATGAGATAGCAGTGTGAGAATACTAAAAAATGCAATAATTTTTTTCCAATGGAGCATATACAATAGTAGGAAGGTTCATTGCATCAAACTCAAAAAGTTGAGAAGTTATTACACAATTTGGGTGTGGATAACGGTTTTTTTGCGCACAATGATTCTTTAGCAGGATAATGATTATAGCACGCAACTAATTTTAAGCTGCTGGCTGCAAGCTGCAAGCTTCAATGTAACTTTGTCAGATAAAAGCTTATCTAACGATAAAAAGTTCGAGCCAATTCTGAATTCTTAATTCTGAATTCTTAATTACACTGCGACTTGATACTCGCGTAACGCATCGTTTAACGAGGTTTTTTGATCGGTGCTTTGTTTTCTTTTGCCGATGATGAGTGCGCAGGGAACTTGAAATTCCCCTGCAGGAAATTTTTTGGTGTACGAGCCCGGAATTACGACTGATCGAGAAGGAACTTTTCCTCTGTATTCGATGGGTTCGGGGCCGGAGACATCAATAATTTTTGTGCTTTGTGTTAGGACAACATTGGCACCCAACACCGCTTCTGATTCAACATGCACACCTTCTACCACAATACATCGCGAACCGATGAAACAATTATCTTCAATGATCACAGGTGCAGCTTGCACGGGTTCTAAAACACCACCAATTCCGACACCACCGCTAAGATGAACGTGCTTACCAATTTGTGCGCAGGATCCAACCGTTGCCCATGTATCCACCATGGTACCTTCATCTACATATGCTCCAATATTTACATACGAAGGCATCAAAATAACACCTTTAGCTAAATACGATCCGTGGCGTGCTAATCCGTGTGGAACCACACGAACCCCTTGCTTTTCGAAATTCTTTTTCAATGGAATTTTATCATGAAACTCGAAAGGACCTACTTCGATGGTTTCCATTTTTCGAATCGGGAAATAGAGGATAACTGCCTTTTTCACCCAATCGTTGACTACCCAAACGCCATTTATTTGCTCGGCAACACGTAATTCTCCGGTATCTAAAAGGGCTACCACTTGCTCTATAGTAGCACGAACTTCGCTATCCTGCAATAAGTTCCGATCGTTCCAGGCCTTTTCAATGATCTCTTTCATTTGATAAATTCTATAATTAATGGCTCAAAATTACTAAACTTAGTAGAAGCACTGTATTTTTGCAGGATGGGACGATTGATGGCTATTGATTACGGAAAGAAAAGGTGCGGATTAGCGGTCACCGATCCCAGCCAAACCATCGCCACCGCACTAGACACTGTTCCCAGCCATTTGCTCATCGAATACCTTCGAAAATACTTTTCGATTGAAACAGTTGATCAACTCGTAGTGGGTGAACCCAAAAGATTGAACAATTCAGATTCGGAAACGACATTGCTCGTGCATCAGTTTGTTAAAAATTTGACCAAGCAATTTCCAGAAATGATGATTGTTCTCTATGATGAAAGATTTACTTCCAAAATTGCCACGCGAAGTTTAATCGAAAGTGGACAAAGCAGAAAAACAAGACAAGACAAATCTGTACTAGACCGCGTAAGTGCGACGATACTATTGCAAGATTACCTATCTAGCCTTCAATTTAAGAAATGATATATCCCATTGTAGCTTACGGCGACCCTGTATTGAGAAAAAAAGCAGAGTCTATCCCCAACGACTATCCGAAATTAATGACCATCATCGATAATATGTTTAAAACGATGTACCACAGTCAAGGTGTAGGATTAGCTGCTCCTCAAGTGGGTATTTCTATTCGCTTGTTTGTTATTGACTCGACTCCCTTTAAGGAAGATGATGAAAGTGCAGATGGTTTCAAGCGAGTATTTATCAATCCCGAATTAATTAACGAAGAAGGCGACAAATGGAAATTCAACGAAGGATGTTTAAGCATTCCGGGCATTAGAGAAGACATTGAGCGCAAACCTCGTCTCACGATTCGTTATCAGGATATGAATTTCGAAACGCATATTGAGGAATTCTCTGGAATAAAAGCAAGAATCATACAGCATGAGTACGATCATTTAGAAGGAATACTTTTTACTGATAAACTTACTCCACTCAAGAAAACATTATTGAAAGGCAGATTGATGGATATTTCAAAAGGCAAAGTCGATGTTGATTACAAAATGAAATTCAATCAAAAGCGATAGTATATGTCGGCTGATACAACCATTTTTCTGATTGGATACATGGGTGCAGGAAAAAGCAGTGTTGGAAAAAAACTTGCTCAATCTTTACACTATCGTTTTGTTGATTTAGATGAATTAATAAAAAAGAAAAGTAAAAAATCAATTCCTGAAATTTTCGAGTTGGAAGGAGAAGATGCTTTTAGAATCGCAGAGCAACAAACTTTACACAGTTTAAAAGACGAATCGAAAATTGTTGTGGCTACTGGAGGTGGATGCCCGGCCTTTGAAAACAATATGGAATGGATGAACGCCCACGGCAAAACCATTTATTTAAATTGCAGTTTGGGTGTTTTATTTCATCGAGTAGCACCCCTAAAAAAGCAACGACCATTAATAGCACATTTAGACGATGTGGATATTATGGACTTTATGGTGACGACATTGAAGGAAAGAAGCGGAAACTATGAAAAAGCGAATTTTGTTGTTGATGGTGATGGGAAGGTGGAGGAGGTTTGTAAGAGGATTTTAGATTTTATGGAGAAAGATAATATTCAAGGAATAATTTGAAATTCTAGCACCTAAAATACTTCTCATTTAACCGCTAGGAACCTGCCTGCCGGCAGGAAGACGCAAGGGGCGCGGGGTTCTGAAAAATAAAAAATTATGATTCTAATAAAGACTTTCATTTACCACGGAGGGCACAAAGTTTTTCACGGAGGACACAGAGTTTACTATAAAGAGGAATTCAAATCATTTTCAAATGTTCAAATCAACACATTTTCAAATTAAAAATTACCAATTCTTTTCGATGGAATTTGAGTTTACTTGATACTTCTTGGCTTTCTCTTTTTGCAGATCTTTTTCGTCGTTTTTTAGGGCTTTGAGCATGCGTTCGGCTTCTTCTTTGGAAAGTTTAGGTTGCTTGGGCTCTTGCTTTTTCTGCTCCTCTTTTTTCTGATCTTGTTTGGCTTGATCATCTTTTTGTTGATCTTGCTTTTCTTGATCTTTCTTTTGCTGATCTTTTTTGTCTTGCTGCTGATCTTTTTTCTGTTGATCTTTTTTGTCCTTGTTATCCTTATTGTCTTTGTTTTGATCTTGCTGCTGTTGCTGCAATTTCTTTTGAGCGTAAGACAAATTATAACGAGCATCCTCGTCTTTGGGATTTAGTCGCAAGGCTTTTTTATAGGCTTCGATGCTTTCGGCGTACTTTTCATTTTTCAAAAGCGAATTGCCCATATTGTACATGGCCTTCGACTGCAACTCATTCACATTATTATTGGCAGACGCATTCAAATATTGTTGCGAAGCTTCCTCGAATTTATTTTGACGATATAAGGCATTTCCTAAATTATAACTACCAATGAATTGAGGCGCTTTCTCTACCGATTTTTTATAAGCTGCTTCGGCATTGTGATAGCGACCGCTCTCATATTCAGTATTTCCTTCTACAATTTCTTTACGTTGTGCATGCGTCCAAGTAGTTGCACACAAACAAACGAGTAACATCCCTCCTATCTTCATCCTTTTCATTGCTCCTCCTTTTGGTTCACATTAAACAAATTTAATTTGGCAATCCACTTACTTTTTCGCTCGCCCAATAAAAACTCCACTAACATCAACAGTAATCCAAATCCAATAAAATATTGAAATTGGTTTTCATAGTCGGTGTACATTTTTGCTTTAAATTCTTTTTTATCAAGTGCATTTAATTCTTTCAATACTAAATCAATTCCATCGTCGGAATTTGTTGCGCGAATAAATCGTCCATTGCCGGCGCTGGCAACTTCGTTAAGCATCACTGGATTTAATTTGGTAACGATGGTTTGGCCTGAATTGTCCTGCTTGAATCCTACAACAGCACCGTTACTGTAGATGGGAATGGGTCCGCCTTCGGGTGATCCCATGCCAATGGTAAATACTTTGATGCCCGCATCCGCTGCTTCCTTAGCTGCTTTGATCGCATCGTCCTCGTGATTTTCACCATCGGTAATGATTACAATGGCCGAATGTTTTTTGGTCGTATCGGTGAATGAATCTCTCGCTAAATCTAAAGCAGCACCAATAGCCGTGCCTTGCGTAGGGAGCATTTGCGTGTTGATGGTAGAAATAAACATTTTAGCAGCACCATAGTCGGTGGTAATTGGCAATTGTACAAAAGCTTCTCCTGCGAATACCACAATTCCAATTCGATCTCCTTCTAAGCGATCAATCAAGCGAGAAATGGCTTGCTTCGATCTTTCCAAACGACTTGGCTTAATATCCGTAGCGAGCATGCTATTGGATACGTCCAACGCTATGATGATATCACTTCCTTTTCTTTTTACCTCTTCCAATCGCGATCCAATTAGTGGTCCGCAAATTCCTGCGATGAGTAATAGCATAGCCATAAACACTAATGAAAATTTCATTCCCGGACGAGAAATGGATGTTTGCGGATTGAGTCGGCGAATTAATGCTGCATCACCAAATGACTTCATCGCTTTCTTCTTCCACCTCTTCATTGCATAGTATAGCAAAATCAAAACCGGTAAAACGGCGAAGAGGTATATCATTTGTGGATGTTCGAATCTAAACATTTCAATTTGGTTATGGTAGACTACGCAACCAGGCGTAACGTAATATTAATTCAAGCATAAAAAGGATTCCAGCAACTAAAGCAAAAGGGAAATATTCTTCTGTGTAGCGTTTGAACTCAGTGATTTCAATTTTCGATTTTTCTAACTTATCAATCTCCGCAAAAATGGCTTCCAACCTCTTGTTATTTACAGCACGATAATAACGTCCATCGGTTGCATCTGCCACAGCCGTTAAAAGATCCTCATCAATTTGCACTTCCATATTTTGATACTGTACACCAAACAAAGTTTGAACGGGATAAGGAGCCATTCCACGCGTGCCTACTCCTACTGAATACACTCGAACTCCAAACGTCAAAGCAATCTCACCAGCAGTTAGTGGAGCGATAGACCCTGAATTATTTACACCATCGGTAATTAAAACAACGACTTTACTTTTTGTAGGTGCATCTTTAATACTACTTACCGATGTAGCCAATCCTTCACCGATGGCAGTACCATCTTTCACCATTCCCGATTTAATATCCTTCAATAAATTCTTTAGCACCGCATGATCAGATGTCAACGGACACTGCGTAAAACTTTGACCACTGAATATGACCAAGCCAATTAAATCATTAGGGCGCCCCTCAATAAATTCTATGGCAACTTTTTTTGCAGCTTCAATTCGATTCGGTTTAAAATCTTCCGCCAACATACTCGAAGAAATATCGAGTGCAATGACCACCGAGATTCCTTCTGTCTTTACATTCGATGCACGTGAGGAAGATTGCGGTCGAGCTAAAGCTACCACCAATAATGACATGGCAAGTACACGCAACATAAATGGCAAATTAACCATTCGTTGCTTTAGCGAAGGGCGATAATTTTTAAATGCTTCCGTGCTACTGATCCGAATTTGAGTACGCCTATTTCTTTTTATCTTCCAGAAATAAACTATAATCACGGGTACCAACACCAAGAGCCATAATAGCTCAGGATTTTTAAAATGCATTGAAGCGAAATCAGGCCACATCATACTTCACCTCCCCTTTCTGCTTCTAGTTTAATTTGATTAGCACTGGTATCATTCACAAACTTAATTGCCGTTAGCATACTCAACTCACATTCACTCGGAATAGCATCCCACTTTGCAAATTTTACTAAATCGGCTAATCTCAATATTTTTTCTAAATCCTCTTTACTCGTTGGATCAATCAATCTCAAAAATCCATGATTCAATATCTCATCCGTTGTTAACTCCTGCGCTCCCACCATCCATCTTTCTTCAATATAAATTCGCACAATGTCGGTGAGTCGAGTAAAATACAATTTCATTTTCCCGTCTTGCCAAACTTTTTCTAACTCCAATGCCTTTAACGATTCCAATGCAGTAACATGTGCAGGAATTAAAACTATGGGCGCTTTTATTTCTTCAGGTTCTTTCTTTTTATCTTTATTCAACTTCCAAAATACAAACCACAACAACAATAACAATACATGATAACCGATCAACGCCCATAATAACCAAGTTAAATCGGTTGGAGCATCTAGGATGGGTTGAATATCTTTTATCGCAAGAGTAGTATCTACTGGAACTGTGAATACTTCGATGAAGATGGGATCCGTGAATGCACTAAATGTTTTATCACCACCCAATTCATAATCAAAATACACTTCTGGAATTTTATAAACACCTGAATCGAATGATGTAATGGAGAAAGTTTGTGATCGCAACAATACATTTGCATCTTCAACGGGAATTGTATCTAATGGATGAATTTCCAAAATTTCCAATTTGCCCATCGAATCCACAAACAGGGGCCAATTAATATTTACGCTTTTGGGTTGACTTACTTGCAACACCACTTGAACAGGTTGACCGATCAAAATTTTATTCGTGTCGACCGTCATTTTAGCCACTACATCTTGTTGTGCATTTGCATTCGTAAATGAAAGCAAGAGCACAATTAAGCCATAGATATACACTTTCACTTTCATCGTTTACGCTCTCTTTTCTTAAACAAATTAATTAATGGCTGTACATAAGGAAGATCTGTACGAAAAATAGCGTGGTCAATTCCGCACTTATTAAGTAATTCAGATGTTTGTCCTTGCGCTTGCTTCCACCACAGCTGATAATCGCGACGCACATTCGGTTGAGATGAATCCAACAAACTTGCTTCACCTGTTTCTGCATCAACAAAACGTACCAAACCTACATTCGGCATTTCTGCTTCACGAGGATCGAATACACGTATGGCAGCAAGATCATGTTTCTTTGAAGCTACTTTAATAGCATCTTCATAACCCACCGACATAAAATCGGAAATCACAAAAGCGATGCAACGTTTCTTAATCATATTATTAAAATAACGCAATGCCAAATTAATATCAGTACCCGTTCCTTTGGGTTCCGTATTGATTAACTCACGGATGATTCTTAAAATATGGGTCTTCCCTTTTTTGGGAGGAATGAATAATTCAATTTTATCAGAGAATAAAATCACGCCGGCCTTATCATTATTTTCAATAGCAGAAAAGGCTAACACGGCAGACAACTCCGTAATCAAATCACGTTTAAACTGAACCTTGGTACCAAAATTTCCAGAGGCGGAAACATCAATCAATAACATTACGGTTAACTCCCGTTCCTCTTCAAATATTTTAACGTAGGGATGATTGAATCGAGCCGTAACATTCCAGTCGATGCTACGAATATCATCCCCTGGATTATATTCTCGCACTTCTGAAAACGCCATTCCACGACCCTTAAAGGCAGAATGATACTCTCCTGAAAAAACCTGAGCCGAAAGTCCTCGGGTTTTAATTTCAATTTTACGTACCTTTTTTAAAAGTTCTGAAGATTCCATAATTACTAATTCCTTTCCAACGGCTTAAGGAACTTCAACAATATTTAATACTTCATTAATCACATCATCGGTAGAAATATTTTCAGCTTCCGCTTCATACGTTAATCCGATACGGTGACGCAACACATCATGACTGATGGCGCGCACATCTTCCGGAATCACATACCCTCGACGTTTGATGAATGCATAAGCCTTTGCTGCCAATGCTAAATTGATACTTGCACGAGGCGAACCTCCATAGCTAATTAAATTTTCCAGTTTACGTAAATTATTTTCTTTCGGGAAACGAGTTGCAAAAACAATATCTAGAATATATTTTTCAATTTTTTCATCCATGTACACATCACGAACTGCAGCACGAGCTTTCACGATGGTATCTTTATGAATTACTTCTTTTATTTTAGGAAATTCCTGAGCCAAATTCTGACGAACAATCAAACGTTCCTCCTCTTTAGTTGGATAACCTATCACCACTTTCAACATAAAACGATCGAGTTGCGCTTCGGGCAGTGGATAAGTTCCTTCTTGTTCAATTGGATTTTGTGTTGCCAATACTAAGAAAGGCTCTTCCAATTTGAAAGTTTCTTCGCCTATGGTCACTTGTCGCTCTTGCATGGCCTCCAATAAAGCACTTTGAACTTTAGCTGGTGCTCGGTTGATTTCATCTGCCAAAATAAAATTAGCAAACAATGGACCTTTACGAACGGTGAATTGCTCTTGCTTTTGACTATAAATCATAGTTCCTACTAAATCGGCAGGAAGTAAGTCGGGAGTGAATTGCAAACGACTAAACTTTGCTTGAATTGCCGACGATAGAGACTTAATCGCTAAGGTTTTAGCCAATCCTGGCACCCCTTCTAACAATAAATGTCCATTGGATAAAAGACCAATAAGGAGTCGATCGAGCATGTACTTTTGACCAACTATCACTTTTCCGAGTTCGAGATTCAGCAATTCGATGAATGCTGATTCCTGCTGGATTTTCTCGTTAATTTCACGAATATCTACCATAATATATTAACTATTTTGAAACGTTGCAAGTATAGAGTAATTAACGTGAAAAATTTCTGAATAGGTAGGCAAGTTTTCGTTAAAGTCTTGTTAATAACCAATTGGTGGATTGGTGGATTGGTGGATTGGTGAATTGGCAAATGGTAAATTGGCGAGTTGGTAAATTGGCGAGTTGGTGAATTGGCGAGTTGGTGAATTAGTTGAGCAATGAAGTCTCAACAATCGAAAAATCCGCTGCGAACGCTGCTGAACGCTGCTGACGTTGCGTTTAAAGAGAACATCTATTGCATACGCACTCTTGGATCGAGGCGAGCGTAGAGGATGTCGACTAAAATATTGATGATCACAAAGAAAAAAGAAACCATCAACACCGAACCCATCACCACCGGAAAATCATAATGTTCGAGAGCATCTACAGTTACTTTTCCAACGCCTTTCCATCCGAAAATATATTCTATGAAAACCGCTCCTGCTAATAATGATCCTAACCATCCTGAAATGGCTGTGATAACTGGATTCAATGCATTTCTCAAAGCATGTCGAACTACAACTACTAACGGAGAAAGACCTTTTGCCTTCGCTGTTCTCACATAGTCCATCTCCAACACCTCCAACATGGATGACCGAGTAAGTTGAACAATAACGGCAAGTGGTCTAATTCCCAACGTGAATGCCGGCAAAATTAAATTCTTCCATTTCAATTCCATCCCGGTAAATGGATCCACTTCATATAAACTACCTGTCATTTCGAGTCCGGTATAGTCGTGCCAAACAAATCCGAATAACCAAGCGATCACGATGCCTGCGAAGAAGGATGGAACCGACATTCCCAACACACTTACTATCATGGTGAGGTGATCGTCCCATTTTTGGTATCGCAACGCCGACCAAACGCCTAAAATTATTCCGAAGAATGCAGCGAAAAGCAATGATGCAATGGCTAAAATCGCTGTACCTGGAAGAGCATCAAATAAAATGGCAGAAACAGATTCTCTCGATTGGTATGATCGACCCAAGTACGGAGCTTTCAAGATCAATGCGCGTTGTGTAAATTGGATCAAGTCTACTCCTCGCCCATACTTTTCCTTATCATAATAAATTCTTGAATCGGGATTCTTCGTATCTAAAATACACAGTGGCGATAAATCATTTGCATACTTCAAAAATTGTTTGAAGATGGGTTGATCCTTTCCTAATTCACGATTTATAATTTCTACCGAAACTAAATCGGCGCGTTGACCCAACATCATGCGAGCGGGATCACCGGGCAAAACCGTAAACAAAAAGAAAACAACAATTACTACTCCCAGTGTTACAAGGAAGCCATAGAAAATTTTATTTACTAGTAGCTTTAACACTTAGCAGACGGCGATTTACAAATGAAGGATCAACTTACTTTTTGTGAAGGTATTTAGCATTCAACTCCTCGTAAGTCGGGAAATCGTTATGATGCCACATATCGATTACGGTTCCTTGCTTCAATAATACTAATCCTGGATTTGAACGAATAATCGTTTTAAGTGCAGTTCCATCGCAGAAATAATATGGGAACATATTCTGATGATCATGACGGAATTTATCGGTTTCGGTAGGAATTGTAGATGTTAATCCGAAGAATTCGAAATCATTTTTCTGACAAGCTGCAGCCAATGCATTTACTTTATCCTGAGCTTTTACATCTGCCTTTGTCAAATCATAAGCGACCAACATAAAAACATAATCGGGACGACTTAAAAAATCACTTGTTAGATCATTGTCTTCTGCATCCTTAATTGCAAAATCGTGAATGGCGGCTTTGTCACCTTCGCGAACCACTTTATCCAAACGATCCACGAATTCATACTGTTCATTGCCTGAGTAAGTCGAAACTTGATCCATTCCTGCCTCTACTTGCGCTCCTGTTTTCTTGTCCTTATAAATAAATACCATCACCACACTATCGGTAATAGCACCAGGAGGAAGCGTCATTCCTTCGGTAATATTTTTTCCAATCGCATACGGACGGAAATCCTTAACAGGAAGATGGGTGTAACAATGCCAAGTGAACCATGTTGTTAAAATCAATCCCGCTGCCGACATAAATCCGGCGAATTTATCACCAATTAAAGGCTTAATATTTTTTCTTTTTACAAAGATGATCAAGATCAATACCAGCAAGACCACATCTTTATAAAACGATTCCCATGGTTTTAATTTTAATGCATCACCAAAACATCCACAATCTTTTACCACATCAAAATAGGCACTGTAAAAAGTAAGGAAGGTGAAAAATAAAATCATCAACAACATGAGCCAACTCACCATCACCATTCGATATCCTACTAATAAAGCAACACCTAATGCTACTTCAAAAATACAAATTAACATCGCGATAGTGAGTCCAGCACCATTTAAGAATTCCATGTGGAACACGACGAAATACTCATCGAGTTTATACGAAAACCCAAGTGCGTCGTTTGCTTTAATCAATCCAGAAATAATAAATAAAACGCCGACAAGGATTCGGGAAATACTGACTAATTGTTTCATAGACTTTATTATTATTAAATTATTTTTTCTCTTCTAACTTGATCAATGCGAAAATAGCGTAGTTAATAATATCGGCATAATTCGCGTCCACCCCTTCACTAATCAAAGTAGATCCGCTATTGTCTTCAATTTGTTTGATGCGCAATAATTTCATTAAGATCAAATCTGTCATTGAACTCACGCGCATTTCTCTCCACGCTTCACCATAATCATGATTTTTATCCATCATGAGGGCTTTCACTTGCGCCACATTCGATTCAAAATATTTTACGCCTTCATCGTGTCCTAATTCGAGGGGTGCATCGGAATGCAAACCAATTTGAATTAAAGCCATCACTGCATAATTCACGATACCGATAAATTCGCCTTCGATGGCATCAATTACTTTTTGACTACCTTTCTCTTCAATACTTCGAATGCGTTGAGCCTTTATATAAATTTGATCCGTTAAGGAAGATGGACGTAAGATTCGCCAAGCGGATCCATAGTCCTTCATTTTTTTAAGGTATATATCTTTGCAAAGCGCAATCGCTTTATCGTATTGATTTGAAGTTGTTGAAGTCGTTGAAGACATGGTGCAAGATCGAATTTATTGAATGAAAAAAGAATGAGTCAATTTATCAGTTTACAATGAACTACCAACCAAGGGATTACAGCATTAACTGCAAGGGGCACTTATTCAATTTGCGACACCCTCAAGTGATGGGCATCTTAAATGTTACGCCGGATTCCTTTTTTGATGGTGGCAAATTTACCGAAGAAAATACCATCCTCGAAAGAGTTCGTCAATTAGTTACTGACGGTGCGAAAATCATTGACATTGGAGGCGCATCCTCGCGTCCAGGCGCGGCATTAGTCACTGAATCAGAGGAAGAAGCGCGATTAATTCCTGCCATAGAAATTATTTCAAGCAATTTTCCTGACCTCTTACTTTCTGTTGATACCTATAGAGCCGATTTAGCTGAAAAAGCCATTCGAAAAGGAGCGCATATCATTAACGACATTTCGGCGGGGCAATTTGATAACAAAATGTTTGAAACGGTTGCTCGATTAAACGTTCCTTATATTATGATGCATTTGCAAGGTGATGTGACATCCATGCATCAGAAATTTGAATATTTAAATTTGATACATAATGTGATTCATT
>JBJXGU010000178.1:0-17450 GCA_046160245.1 Bacteroidia bacterium | reverse complement strand
CGTAATAATGAACTTTTTCATGGAAATAAAGATATAAAATATTTAGCTTTACCATGAAAATAAAACACTAAATTTATCTAAACGTTGAAATGAAAATACTAAAATGCATTCTTCTGTTCATCACCTGTTTATTCATGTCCAATTGCAATTGTGATGAAAGGTACACTTGCTCTTCGATACAACCTCAATTCCATTACTTATTGGAGGTTGCTCCAAACGATTCATTACTCTTCACTACATTATTTGATGACTCACTCCGTTTCGATTTGACCAGTCGATATTTCAGTCCACAGTTTGAGAAAAAATGCATTCATGCTACTCCGGGAGGATGTCAGTGCAACGGCTGTGAAGCTCATGCTAGTTTATTACTGAACTGTGACACCATTTTCACAAAAAAAAATCATTACCTCATACGAATCGATGAAACATCATCCCATAAAAACATCAAGATGACTTCCGGATTATCTGTCGATTTCATGAATTTCAAAGTATACTTCAACCTTAATGATGGTAATCAAATTGTACCGCAACCTCTTTTTTCACCCTTGCTACAACTCAACGGAAAAACATTTACCAATGTATTTTACTTTAAACAAGACACTACAAATATTTCAATATCGCAATTACCTATTTGGGAATTATTTTACACCGAAAATGAGGGTGTAATTGGTTTCAGTGCGAGACAAAATCAAAAGACTTATATAATTGAATAATCATCATGCAATACAGAAAACTAGGAAATACAGGAATACAGATCAGCGCACTTTCATTGGGAAGCTGGATCACTTTTGGAAAACAAATAGAAGATAACACCAGCGAAAAACTAATGAGTGTTGCTTACGATGCGGGCATCAACTTTTTCGACAACGCTGAAATTTATGCGCGCGGGCAAAGTGAGATCGTGATGGGAAAAGCATTAAAGAATTTAAATTGGTCAAGAAGTTCTTATCTTGTTTCAAGCAAAGTATTCTTCGGTTATGAAACCGATAAGCCAAACCAACGCGGTTTAAGCCGCAAACATATTATGGAAGGCTGTGAAGCTGCTCTGAAACGATTACAAGTTGATTACATCGATTTATTTTTCTGTCATCGTCCGGACAAGAACACACCCATTCTTGAAACTGTACAAGCGATGAATACTTTAATACAACAAGGGAAAATTTTATATTGGGGAACTTCAGAATGGAGTGCGCAAGAAATTCTGCAAGCTCATATTGAGGCAGCACGATACCAACTCATCGGACCTGTTATGGAGCAGCCTCAATACAATTTATTTGAGCGACGCAAAATGGAAGACGATTATTTACACCTCTTCAAGTACCAAGGCATGGGAACTACTATTTGGTCACCGCTGTCGTCCGGGTTATTGACAGGAAAATATTTAGGTGAAGTAGGTGCCACCCGATTATCTATTCAAGGGATGGAATGGTTACACGAAAGAAACATCACTCCCGCACGATTAGAAAAAGTGAAAGCACTAAAAAATATTTCAGATAGTATCGATGTAAGCTTATCTCTATTTTCATTAGCATGGTGTCTTAAAAATCCGAACGTAAGTACTGCTATTTTAGGAGCGAGTAAAGTAACACAACTCGAAGAAAATTTAAAAGCATTGGACGTAGTTGAAAAACTCACGGATGAAATCATGGTACAAGTTGATGCCGTGATGCAGAATAAACCGTTGCTAGCGGAGTATTAGAATTGGTGGATTGGTGTCGCGAGCCTTCGCGATGGTGGATTGCAAATTGAAAGTTGGTAAATTGGCAAATGAGTAGGTCGGTAAATATGTAATTGCATAAATTTAATACATCACTTCTCTAAAAATATTTTGCATAACAAATACTAAGCATTTAACATTTTCGTTTATTGACTAGTTGTACAACAATTAGAAAATCATTCATCAAAAAAAACGAAAAAACATTTCGTTCACTCTAAATTACGGAGGTGGTAGTCGTTATGAAAAAAAAGATTTATTTTTTTCAAATTAAGAAAAAAGTACTTGACAGTTTCATTTGCCTCTCTATATAATGCAATTTTCTAGGAAACAAAATATTAATCTTACTTTATTTTCACACCTGCTTTTTGTTGAAAAGTGATACCGATTGTGAAAAAATACTACTTGGGGAACACGATATCTTTAACTTGTTTTGTAACCGGTTAAGCGCGTATTCTCCCGAATTAGAATAGTGCTGATTTTCAAACTCATCTGAATCTACCGGATAGTAAAAAAAGCAAGGGATCTCCTGGCTGGGCAATTTGTCGCTGTTATTGTGATATGTTGTTTAAGTAAAGTGAAAGTAAAGTCTACAATAAATTTTTAACCCATTAATACTAATTGATATGTACGTAATAAAGAGAGATGGAAAACAAGAAACAGTGAAATTTGATAAGATCACTGCTCGCGTACAAAAGCTATGTTATGGTCTTTCGACAGAACATGTTCAGCCCATTTTGGTAGCCCAAAAGGTGATTGAAGGTGTTTACGATGGTGTGACTACCATCGAATTAGATAACCTGGCAGCTGAAATGGCTGCCTCCCTTACTACGCGTCATCCTGACTTTGCACAACTTGCCTCCAGGATTGCGATTTCCAATCTACACAAGAACACCAAAAAGTCGTTTACCGAAACGATGCATGACCTTTACACCTTTGTGGATCCCAAAACGGGAAAGAATGCTTCTTTGATAGCAGATGATGTAATGGCTGTGATTAATGAGCATTCTGACCTCCTCGATTCTACTATTATATATGACCGTGACTTTGGTTACGATTATTTTGGGTTTAAAACCTTGGAGAAGTCTTACTTACTTCGCCTTCATGGGAAAGTAGTAGAACGTCCGCAGCATATGATTATGCGTGTAGCCGTTGGTATTCATAAAACGGATATCGATTCAGTCATCGAAACTTATAACTTGATGAGTGAGCGCTGGTTTACACATGCGACGCCTACTCTATTCAATGCCGGAACGCCTAAGCCTCAATTGAGTTCTTGTTTTCTTCTTCAGATGCAAGACGACAGTATTGATGGCATCTACAATACATTGAAACAATGTGCTCAGATTTCACAAAGTGCAGGTGGAATTGGTCTCAGCATTCATAATGTGCGATCTACGGGTTCTTATATACGTGGAACGAACGGTACAAGCAACGGTATTGTTCCGATGTTGAGAGTGTTCAATGATACTGCTCGCTATGTAGATCAAGGTGGTGGTAAGCGTAAAGGAAGTTTCGCTGTTTACATAGAGCCTTGGCATGCTGATATTTTTGAATTCTTGGAATTGAAAAAGAATCATGGTAAAGAAGAAATGCGTGCTCGTGATTTATTCTTTGCGCTTTGGATTCCAGATTTATTCATGAAGCGTGTGAAAGAAGAAGGTCAATGGAGTTTGTTTTGTCCGAACGAAGCTCCAGGCTTAGATGATTGCTATGGAATGGAGTTCGAATTGCTTTATACGAAGTATGAGCAAGAAGGTCGCGCACGTCGTTCTATTCCAGCTCGTGAACTTTGGACTGCTGTGTTAGAATCACAAATTGAAACGGGTACGCCTTACATCTTATATAAAGATGCATGCAACGAAAAGAGTAACCAGAAAAACTTAGGTACTATTAAGAGTTCGAATCTATGTACTGAGATTGTTGAATACACCGCGAAAGATGAAGTTGCAGTATGTAACTTAGCTTCTATCGCTTTGCCACGTTTTGTGATCAATGGAAAATTTGATCATCAAAAACTTTTTGAAATCACCTATGCTGCTACGAAGAATCTAAACAAGATTATCGATGTTAACTATTATCCAATTGAAGAAGCGAAGAACAGCAATATGCGTCATCGCCCGATTGGAATAGGTGTACAAGGATTGGCGGATGCATTTATCTTGATGCGTTATCCTTTCGAAAGCGAAGAAGCGCATCGCCTTAACCGTGAAATATTTGAGACGCTATACTATGCAGCGATGACGGCGTCTAAAGATTTAGCAAAGAAAGAAGGTCCGTATTCTACTTACGAGGGCTCTCCGATATCACAAGGAATTTTCCAATTCGATATGTGGAAAGTAAAACCAACCGATCGTTGGGAGTGGGATGTATTAAGAGAGGAAATTAAAAAGCATGGTGTGCGCAATTCACTATTGCTTGCTCCGATGCCAACCGCTTCTACTTCTCAAATTCTAGGAAACAACGAATGCTTCGAGCCTTATACAACGAATATCTATAGTCGCCGTGTATTGAGTGGAGAATTTATTGTCGTGAATAAACATTTGTTGATCGACTTGGTTCGATTGAACTTGTGGAACAACGACATGAAAAATAAAATCATCGCTGCCAATGGATCGGTTCAAACCATTGCTGAGATTCCTCAAGAAATAAAAGATCTTTACAAAACAGTTTGGGAGATTAAGCAACGTACCATTATTGATATGGCTGCTGATCGTGGCGCATTTATTTGCCAAAGTCAATCCTTGAATTTATTTATTGCGGAACCAAATTTCGCGAAACTTACTTCCATGCATTTCTATGGATGGGAGCGCGGATTAAAAACTGGAATGTATTACTTACGTACTAAGCCTGCAGCTTCAGCAATTAAATTCACAGTCGACAAGCAATATGAGATGATGCCCATGCCGCAAGTAAATGAAACGGTAATGGCAACAAGCACGACAGTATCTGCAAGCGCAACTACAGGATCTACCAACAATGATGTTTCTACACACTTTGTAGATGAGCAACCGTCAGCATCCGATCAGTTATCGTGTTCATTGGATGATCCGGAAGGATGTGTGATGTGCGGATCTTAATTAAGAATTAAGAATTAAGCCCTGTAGCAGTGTAAACACGCTACAGGGCTTTTTTTGTGGATTTCTGTATTTGACAGAGCAACTAAATTCTGCGGCTGTAGTGTTCGGAAAATAAAAATTATTTTTTTATGATATAATAATTTCCCCAGACACTATTCCACATAAAGCGCAGCAGAAATTCTTTTCTTAGGAGATTCTAAACTTACTTCATAGAGACCGGAAGCAAATCCAGAAACATCCAACATCAAGTTATTTACTCCCGGCAACGATTTATCTTCTTTACGATACACGCATCTTCCTGCTCGATCGAAAATTTGAATCCGATACTTTTCAGACGAAACCGAAACAAATGATAATTGCGTGTTTGCATTTGCCGGATTTGGGAATATTCTTAATTCATATTCATCGCGAGAAGTTTCTGCAACAGAAGTGGAATTAAAGACAATTCTTTTAGCATAAACAAATGTTGATGCAAATGCCAAATAATAATTCCCATTTGCATCTACCTTTAACCAATCTCCGTAGGATTGATAGTTAAAGAAGCCAACTTCCTTTGTAACAATTGGCGACCCTATATTATTCCAATTAACTCCATCCCATTTAAAAACTGAAATTTTATATTGTGGGTAATTAATCGCTACTGCAACCGCCGGAAAACCATTTGCATCAAAAACCATAGATGGTCGATTAGAACCTGCAGTGAAAAACGGAGTAACCACTGGAGACCAATTCACACCTGTCCATCGCACCAAATGAAAATAAAAACTATCATCCGCATAAAACAATAATGGAGTACCGGTAGAGTCAAAAAAAATACCAAATGCAGTTCCTGAAATACCATTCACAACTCCTAAAGTATCCCAAATTACACCATTCCACTTTAAGGTCGTTATGTATGGACTAAAATTAATATACGTAACATAAGAAACAAAAAGGTTATCAAATTTGTCTATTGCAAATTCAAAACTACCAGCTTCATTCGGTGTGAAACCTGGATTTCCAATCAACGACCAGCTCGTTCCATTCCATTTTTGAGCTGTCAATTTATAAGAATACATGGTATCGATATATACCACTACTGGCATATCTGAGCTATCTACTTCCAAATCCATATCGAGTACAGGTCCAGCAGAAATACCATTCGATCCCATTCCCACCCAAAAATTTCCCACTAACCTTCGCACTGTTGCTTTTCGCCCATTCGATAAATTAGAATAGGAAAGAAATGAATTGCCCTTTTTACTCGTCTTTATTTTTTGATATGCACATGTATCCGTTAAGTTGAGAGTAGAGCCATAATTATTCCATGCTGAACCATTCCAGCGAACTATTCTCGATTTATTCCCTGTTGTATAATCAACATAACTAATTATCGGATTATTCAAAGTATCCAAAGCGAGCGTCATAAAAGTTGCCTTTCCTGTGGAAATGCCTGCATCACCTACATAAGACCAACTCGATCCATTCCATTTTTTCACCGCGCCTCCCCAACCTAAGCCTTTATCTCCATAACTTATGAAAATATTTCCATTTGATGATACTTCTATTTTGTTATTATATGATTCACTTAGCGATAAACCATTGCTCCCAACAGCTACCCACGCAGCTCCATTCCATCTTTTCACAGCGGTTCTGAATTCATTCTGAATTTCCGAAAATACAACAAGGGGAAATCCATTTGCATCAGTGGTTATATTTGCTAAATGTCCATTTCCGATAATTCCAAGACTTCCATACCCAATCCAGTTTGTCCCATCCCAGTATTTGACAACAGGATTATTAGAACTGCCATTATCATTCAATAAAATAACGGGTGTATTATACTTATTGATTTTTATTTTGACATTAGATGCTATATTAATTGAAATTGGATTGCCATCAACACCAATCCATGCAGAACCATTCCAACGCTGAACCATGGCGCGATGACCGAAGAACTCATCCGCATATGCAACTATAGGGAAATTAGAACTATCTAGTGTAATATTAATATCCCTAACCCGCCCTGCAGATATTCCAGGAGTGCCGAGAACAGCCCAATTGTTTCCATCCCACTTAAAGATGGTTAATTTATTCCCTGCTGAACTATCTCTAAAAGCTATAATTGGATTGCTTAAATTATCTACTGCTAATGTAATATTAGATGCCTGCATTGGAGTAATCCCTTGACCTCCCAAAGCACTCCATGTGCTTCCTGTCCTTCGTACAACGGTGGCTTTCCAACCATTGCTGAAATCAGTAAAAGCAAAAACAGGATCGTTCGAGGCATCTCTGGCCATCGAAAAAATGCTGGAGTTAAAGCCAGCCAATCCAGGAAATCCAAAATAGTCCCAATTCATCCCATCCCATCTTCGAACCATAATATCACCTCCACGAGAATTATCCCTATAAGCAAATACAGGAAATCCAGAAGTATCCAAATACATCTCCGGCCAACCGGCTTGATCAAACGATGGCCAATTCCCATCGTCGGGTCCTAATGGCACCCAATTTTGTGACAAAACAGAGGTAGAATTACAAAGCAAGAAAATAAATAAGCAGAACCGAAGTGTAGATTTTTTCATAACAGAATAATTGAAAGCCATAGTAAATATAAACAAAAAATTATTCTTCAGTCAATACTACTATAAATTACACCGAAATTTGTTCTCAAAAAGTAAACAATAAGATAGCTGTTCGTTTAAGTGGTGTTACAGGATTACCCTATCGCTTGCTCCAAATCCGCAATCAAATCCTGGATATCTTCAATGGCTACACTTAAACGAATCAAGGTATCTGTCACACCCACTTTTTCTCTTTCTTCTTTAGGGATAGAAGCATGAGTCATAGTAGCAGGATGATTCAATAGTGATTCGACGCCGCCTAATGATTCAGCTAACGAAAATACTTTCACTTTGGAAGCCATTTCAAAAGTTTGCTCAACCGTTGCGTTTTTTAGCGTGAAAGAAATCATACCGCCGAAATCCTTCATCTGTGCTTTGGCAATTTCATGGTTGGGATGAGCGGGAAATCCGGGCCAATACACTTTATCTACCTTGGGTTGTGCCCATAAATTATTTAGCTCTACAATTAATTTCCTTTTCCTCGGTGCCGGGTATCAAGGCACCATCAATATCCATCGCACTCACTTTATAAAAATAGATTGTGTTTCTTACTACCGTAGTGTCGACGAAAGATGGTTGCACAGATGCTTCAGCTAAAGGAAAATAATTTCCACCTTTCTCCTTTCTAAAAACAATGTACCCTTTAAAATTATCAGGTTGACTAATCATCGACCAATTTAACCGAACTTCCTTTTTCCCATCATCATAAACCGGCACTACATTTCCAGGTGCTTTTACAACACCGCTGGATGTGTAAAGAATTGTCATTGGCAATGAAGCTTCGGAAAGATTATTGGAACTGTCAATCGCGATCAACTGATAGGTATAGTTTTTTCCTTTCTCTATTTCATCATCAACATAACTGGTATCACTGGCATTAATTACCTTTTTATTGACGGCAGTATAGGTTGATCTTACATCCGCTTTTCGTTGCAGCATAAAACCTTTCAGGTTATTCAAAGAGGGTTTCAACCATGTTATCACAATTGAACTTCCCCGTACAAAGCTGTTTTTAATGACTGGAGTAGACGGAGGCATTACGTCAGGCATTCGAACATAAACTGGCATCGACAAAGGCCCAATATTATAATTCACATCCGCTGCAGCTACTTTATAAATAAAATAATTACTCAACTCTTTTGGTAATGTATCAACAAAACTTGTAGTAGTGATCGGTTTTTTATTCAGCAAATTATAATTCGACGGTTCATCTTTAATGGCATAATAAATATAATAACCTGCAATATCCACTTCAGCATTCCTGTTCCATGATAGATAAATTTTACCGGTATCTGCTCTCGCAACAATATTGGTGGGCGCAACAGGTGCGGTTAAATCCATTGAAGTGAAAGGTATCACCATCGACCTGCTCGCATTACCCGACTTATCTTCTGCTTCTACATAATAAAAATAATTAGAGCTCTCGGAAATAGAAGCGTCCATATACACGGCTTCCTCTTTCAAGAGGGGAGCGGTAGATATTTTTTTGAATCCATCATCCTTATTTAAACTTCGATAAATAGAATACCCTTTAACATCGGCTTCATTGGATTTTTTCCAAGACAACTTTACTTTCTTCTCAACTGTAGTTGCTGTTAGCCCTTGAATTGGAGAAGGTGCAGTTTGATCTTTAGGCATTGTTTTCAATGCGCTACTTGGTGTGGATTCATTTCCAAAATAATCCAATGAACTAACTTTATAATAATAAGATTTGCCGTTCTGTAGAGTAGAATCATTGTCGGTAAAAAAATAACCCGCTGTATCTTTTCTTTGTAGAGCATCCTGCGAAGGCATACAAAAGAATGTTCTTTCTGCGCTTCCATTTTCTATAGAAGACCTTTGTATCTTATACATGGGACACGATGGTTTGTAAATCCACCGCGCTTGAACCGAAGCGTCCATTGCTTTGAGTTGAAATTTTTCAGGAGCAGTTCCTTTAATAAAGGTCTCCACCTTAATCGGCATTGATAAAGCCAACTCTTTCTCTTTTTCAACAGTGGTCAAACGATAAACATATGTTTTACCTGATTGCGCACTTAAATCCTCAAAATAAATTCCAAGATGTGCAGCCAATTTATTATCACGAATCGACTGCATGACCAAACTTGCCAGTAAAAAAGATTTTAATTGCTTATCCTCTTCTTTTCTATTCATAACAGAATTATACAGGACATAAGCTGAATCATTTTTATTATTACTAGTACTCTTCGCAATTTCTGTTTGCGTCATTGTTTTACTGCGTTGAATTGCGGTGGAGTTTACCTTTATCCAATTAGTTTCTGAACTTTCTTTGCGATATACATTATAGGTTGCATCCAAATTAACATTTTTCGAAAACCATTTTACTTGAACACCTGTCTTGCCCGGAATATTACCCACAAAAAGTCCCACTTCGTTTCCCTGCGCATAGGAGCTACTCCAGCTGAGTAGACAAAGACAATAGATAAAGATTCCTAATGTTATATTTTTCATTCTTCCTTTTATTAAATTTAATCACAGGTGTTTTTGAATGTATATCCACCATCCTTAAATCGGAAAGGCAACGAAAGATTAGGCAGTGGATCGGGTGTTACCAACGTGGCCTCTCCGGCAATACAAAAAGGGCTAGGCATCGAAAAAGCACCTTTAAGTGTTCCTCCAATTCCTGTACCTCCACCTACACCACATAAACTTCCGTAAATGGATGCATAGGCATTCAACGCAACGCTTCCGGTAATATTCGGTAGACTTCCACCATTGAATGGGATAGTAGCTTCTCCATAGATAGCACCATGTAGATAAGCATTCGACTTTATGGTCCAGTCACAATCAAATGGAGAATAACCAATATTTCCAGACCATGTTGGATTAATATAGAATAAGTAACCGGAAAGTTGCGCAAATTCTTTGTACGTTCCAGAGTTATATTCTACCCCATAATATCCATTTACCGTGGTATTAACTCCCTTTATTGTCATCCCTACCGGTGCAGCTGCAGTTCCTAAAAAATATTGCATTTGGGTAGGTGACATAAAAATATCAACGGATCCTTGAACACTTAAATATGAAAGCACGTCACCGGATACATCCAATGAGCCGTGCACATACTTATTGGCTCCCGGATTAATAGTAACAACGGCATGCCCGTTTATGATGGCATTCGTAGAATTCACACCGGAAGATAATAAGTACGCATCTCCTTGAATCAATATCGGTAATACGGAACCGTTACTTGCTGTCTGGATCTCAACCCCTCCTTTGGCCCAAAATACACTTCCATTGCTCGCCTTTGTTTTCAAAATTAAATCGCCATAAGCACCATACCCAACTGAATTGGAAGGGATGTAATCGTCATTCAGAATGCCTCCATTCTCCTTATGCTTCATGTGATGATAAATACGACCATTATATCCACTGATTACGATATCTAATACACCTGTTGCCGACTCTTGCGCACCTTCCTGACCTCCGGAAATAAACCAATAACTATAATTATTCGTTCGCCCAACAACTATTTTCGAATTAATTGCTCCCTCAAATGGATTCTTCACATTCACTTTAGAACTTGCTATAAACCCAGTTCCGAAATCAGGATCGTTTTCAAAATAATTAAATCCGACATCACCAAAATCAACCAAGCCATTACTTTGTGCCGTAGCATACACCGTACTAACGACAGTATTTACACTCCCGGGAGAAGGAGATGATACATTCGCTGAAGACATCTCTAAACTACTATTCGCACTGGCCAAGAAAGGCGAACTCGTTGTAGTATTCGGATCTGGCAAAGTATAAGCAATTTCAATTTTAACTGAAGTAGTTGACGTTAATGTTTCTTCCAATACCAATGGCCCACTAAAAGTAAACTTGTATTGATTATTACTAAACCCAATCAACAATTTAAATGGCTTATACGCGTAACCGTTAAAGGTGCCAGAAATGCCCTGATCCGTAAAATATTTAGCGCCGAAATCTCCAGGGAAATTTTGATTCCAACCAACCGCGCCGTCTGAGAGAATAAATAATTTTGAAAGATTGATGGGTGGAAGATTTAAATTTTTTTCTGCACTATTTGTAAAACTGAAATCAGCATCTACCAAAATCCTATCCTTAACCAGAAAGGCTGAATTCACTTTAACCTTTAGTTTATCACCGGTGGCTACATGATCATATACAGTAGACTCTTTATCAAAATTTACGATGCCATTAAATAATCCGTAGGCATCTATATAATAATTGAACTTACCGGAGAGGTTTAGAAAAGGAACTGCCATTTCTCCATTCATCACTAATTTCTGTGCAATAGAGTTGTGAATATCTAAAGATGCAAAAGTTACTTTTGCTTTGAATGTATTTAAGGTAATCTCTTTCTGCTGCGGAGCACTTGCTTTACACATATAACCTCCACCCAAATTCATTGCATCGTGAAAAATAAATTCAACACTTTGGTTAGGTAAATTTGCCGTTACATAAAAATTAGGAATGCTTATGCCTTTTCCAACGGCCAGATAAACCTCTAATGAATCGAATCTTGCCTCCATTGTAATTGGTGAAGCATTACTTCCACTCGTTGTGGAAGTTAAATTTAGCGGAATCGTATAGTCAGGAATTTTAATTCCGAAGTTAAAACTCTTTTGATTGTAAAAATCGATGGTTAAATCCCTGTCAATATCTTGCCTACCATCGGGGACTTTAACACTTCCATTTATAAAGCTATAAGCATACTTTCCTTTTACATCGAAATTGACAGAACTTAATCTCAAATGATAATTTAAAGGATAAATTAAATCGTAGTCTGCGGATTTACTACACGTCAAACTTCCACTAAGTTCTTTATTGGGCGTAATGTTAATATACCCCTCTTCCGATATCACATTAATGTACTTATTGATTCCCGACTGCGGATCATCTGAATTACCGATGGATATAAATTTATACAATAAAGACGTTTGCCATTTCAAGAAGGCTTTTACTTGAGAACGGGTTTCCGTTCCATTGGTCGTTACTGAGTATGATTTACCATCTGCATTAAGCTGTGCTTTTTCTTCGGCATTCAAATTAACACTTTTACCGATCAGCAAATAATCTCCTCCGAAATCAGCATCGAAAGAGCTATATAATTTATGTTGAAGTCCATTGATAATTTCTCCTTCTAATTTTCCACGAGCACATTTCCAATTCGAAGGACCACCATTTGTGGTATAGGATTGATTCACTAAATTTAATCCACTAAAACTAACATTTACTTTTGGTGCACTTGGATCATTCCATAAGTATAAATACCCTTTGCCGAAAAAATAGTTTGGATTGGGGCTATCAACGCTATCGACATAAACGATAAAACCATTCATATCAAATTTCTTTACTTTAATCGTATCTTCTAAAAGAATAGGTATTGACAACTCCCATGTTTCCACAGATCTGTTACCATGATCATCCACCACGCACCAAGCATATTTTTTACCTGGAGTAAGCTGATAATATGAATTACCAAAATGATAAATCAACCCTCCATCTGATATTTCCTTTCCGGTTTCCGAAATAACCTTCTTTTGTTTAACAGCATTGGTCATTGCTACTTCGGGAATTTGTCCGTTTTGCATCTCCGCAAAATTTAAGTAATACCCATTATTGGGATTGCCATCCCAACGAAACACAGCTCCATTTGCTTCCATTTTCAATACTGTTTGATCAGCAGGCAACAGCAAATGTATTGCTGTTTGTGCTGCTGGGGGCGGTACGTCATTCGCCAAATAAGTAAATGTACAAACTCCACTTTTCCCATTGTTCTTTATCAAATCTCCTTCTGCTGTTTTTGCAGTTACTCGCCATGCATACTTCTTGCCAACAGTCAATGGTGGAGCATCCAATCCATACACCAATGTAGAAACAGTTGTTTTCGTTTCAAAAAACACACTAGCGGATACTGCATCTAGCGTCAGTTGTGGATCTTGATTACTGTTGAGTTGAATTAATTTAAAAGTATACTCCACATTCGGAATAGAAAAAACAGGTGTCCATGTGAAAATAATTTGTTGTGGTATCAATTGTGTAACATCATTATCACATAGTGGCGAAAGTAAAATTGGCGGCTCTGTACTTGGCGAGACCACAAAATCCATACTACAATATTCCTCTGAAACGACAGTATTCTGTCCAAATAAAATACTGTTGGCTGTAAGGCAGATGGTATATTTTCCGGGAGGAAGTAATTTTGATTGCAAATCATTCTTTGCAAAAAAACCATTGGGCGATTCAACCACCACATTATTAAATTCAAAACAATCGCGTAAATCAAATCCTGTAATTACTTTAACCGGAGATGTTGCATCGCTATAAAAAAAAGACTTGGGTTGATAACTTTCACTTGTATAAATCACAACTCCATTGTCACCTGTACATTTGCCGGTGAGCCAAAAATTTCTTGACGCCGTATCTCCTGGCAAAGCTATACGAGTGCTGGTGACGATCACTTTCCCGGGGATATTAAAAAAATCATAAAATCTTTGCGGTGCAGGGGCAATGGTTTGCACGTTCAACTGATAGGTGAAACCAGACTGGGCGTGGGCTTGAAAAAAAAGGAGTCCAAAGAAGATACACAAATATTTTTTCATTTTATTTTTATTTTTCGTCGAAATGTTTTCCTTACATTTTGCAGATTAACTTACAACTTATACTTCGTTAAAAACTATAAACATATCCGGTCATCAATCGGAGTTCGTTAAACTCCTTTATCGTATTACTCTCCGCTTTTCTATTTAACCAATTTGCTGAAAGAGTAAATTGATGTTTCTTATGTGGTTTATAATTGCCTGATAAATTCCAACTTATTGTTTTCCCATCCTTCTTATTATTCACTTCATTTAAAAACAAAGAGGCATTAGTATTGATAAGTAATGTTCGATTTAAAAAATCCTTTCCTGTTCCTAATGTTAATCCGTAACTAAGTAGAGCAGTTGAACTAACATCCACTTGGGTGTACATCATGCTACCCGTGTACATCCAGCCTCTATTAATTGGAGTTCTTACATAAGTAAGATTTCCTATCTTCGATTTGCTCTCTGAAAACGATTCGGTAAACTGATTCTGATCGTTGGTGCTTTGAAAAATGGTAGTAAGCACGAATGTTTGTACCGCGCTCGTTTTGACTTTTGTATAACGATTGTTTACTGTGAAATTGCTAAGTGTTTGAGAAATACGAATCGTATCATTCAGTTCTTGCGTCCCTTTAGATTGAGAGATTCCATAATTTGAATAGATGACATCAATGCCATAAGATTGAATTGGCTGGTAACTTCCATTTAGAGAAAAGATGAGTCGGTTAGTAGCAATGGATTTGTCGTTCTTTAAATTATCATGTTGCGTTCCGATGCTAGCTTGCAATCGCATTTTCTTTTTCAACAAATTAATTGTTGGAATAAATGTTATTTCCTGAATATCGGCATTGATATACGCTGCGCCTAACGATTTATAATCCGGATCAATACGTTTAAATTGCAACCTCAAATTTGCATTCGTAAATTGATAAGATGCACCTGCACTCAGCGCGATGCGGGAAATTTTATCCTCCGCCACCAATAAATTTCTCCGATATTCACTTATCGCTACATCTGCATCAATCTTTATTACTTTTTTTAGTGTGGCTTTACCCGACAATCCTACAACAGTATTGTCTTGTGGTAGAACTTCAGATTTTAAAGGGATATAATTCAACGACTCTTTTTGGTCGCCCGCTTTCAAGTAAATTAAATCGATATAGGTTGCACTCGTTCCATAACCCAACTTTACAGCATAGCCTGTCCGCTTAAAGGTGGGTGTAATCGCTGAAGTGGATAAGGTATCTTCGTTTATTGCTTTTTGAAATCTTCCTTTCATAGCAGCAAAGCGAACTTTTCCCGGGTTTAATTCCATACCCAGCCCAAAGAAAGTCATTCCGGACAATGTATATGGCGAAAAAACCATGGATCTATACCCAACATGTGCGAGCGCCCATTTATACTTCGGGCTCAATCCAAACTGATTAAACGGCTGCGTAAACCTTCTTTGTTGTTCGGTTAAAAGCAAGGTGATGGGAATATCAATACCGTAAATCCTCGCATTTAAGTTCCCGTTGATCATCCAGGTAAACGGGGTTTGACGGTTATCAATACCACTTGCGGAGTAATAGGTTGAATTTGCTCCAAGATTGCCATTCAGGGAAACAGGAGCTTGCTGATGTATGGTGGATACATCTTGTGCTAAAATAGAGTTCGAAAAAGCAATGAATAATAGTACGGCTCGACGTTTAGCACCAGTCGGGGAAAAATAATTTCTCCACTTAAGTCTTTTAAAAAACAAATGGTGGAATTGAATAACCAATTTGAACAGTTCTTATCTAATTTATAGGTAAATCTATAATTAATTAATGCCAATTGAATCTTCCCACTCCATTTTCTACGAACAGATTAATGAACAGCGCATCGCTATTTCTTTACCAAAAAAATGATTTACGATACCAATTCGTAGCAGAATACTAGTTTAAATTGGAAATTAAGCATCGGCTAACCCTTTATGGGAAATGCACAATACCAATTCCCTCGTTTCCTTTACCCTTTAAATTAAAAATACCCGATGAAGGTGAAGATAAAAATCAACCTATCGCCTGGTCCAAATCCGCAATCAAGTCCTCAATATTTTCAATTCCTACACTTAAGCGAATCAACGTATCAGTCACTCCTACTTTTTCTCTTTCTTCTTTTGGAATAGAAGCATGTGTCATGGTAGCCGGATGATTTAATAAAGATTCAACACCACCTAACGATTCAGCTAAAGAAAACACTTTTACTTTGGAAGCCATATCAAAAGTTTCTTCGACGGATGCGCCTTTCAGGGTGAAAGAAATCATCCCACCAAAATCTTTCATCTGTGCTTTCGCTATTTCATGGTTTGGATGATCAGGAAAGCCTGGCCAATATACTTTGTCCACTTTAGGATGTGCTCTTAAGTATGCAGCTATAGCTTTCCCATTACTACAGTGTCGATCCATGCGTACATGCAAAGTTTTAATTCCGCGGAGTACTAAGAAACTATCCATCGGACCGGGTGTTGCACCACAAGAATTATGAATGAATGCTAATTGATCGAAATATTCTTTGTTGTTGGTGCAGATGGCTCCCATTACTACATCACTGTGTCCACCCAAATACTTCGTTACTGAGTGCATCACGATATCAGCACCAAGTGCTAAAGGATTTTGTAAATAGGGAGATGCGAAAGTATTATCCACAACTAATATTAAATTATTTGCTTTTGCAATCGTAGCACATGCTTTAATATCGATAATTTGCATGGTTGGATTAGTAGGTGTTTCTACCCACAACATTTTCGTATTTGCATTAATATAATTTTTAATATTATTCGCATCATACATGTTCACGAAATTAAATTTGATACCAAAGGGTTCAAATATTTTTGTAAACATGCGATAGCTTCCGCCATACAAATCGCTTGTCGTAATCACCTCATGGCCGGGGCGCAACATTTTTATAATCGCATCGCTGGCTCCTTGACCACTACTAAAACATAATCCGTGTTGAGCATTTTCCAATGCAGCGATGCAATTCTCTAAAGCAGAACGTGTAGGATTTTTTCCTCTTGCATATCCGTATCCTTTGTGGACTCCGGGCCTTTCCTGCACATAGGTGCTGGTTTGATAAATAGGAGTCATAATTGCTCCTGTAGTTGGATCAGGTTGTTGTCCTGCGTGGATAGCTTTTGTGCCGAAGCCTGCTTTCTCGTTCATCTTATTCTTTGTTAATGGTGCAAAAGTAAGAAATCAAATGCACTCGGTCATGCTTCCTTCTATCCTGCTGAAAATGACTAGCTAGCTGGTTGATTATTCATAATCAAAAAGCCGAAAGTTCCGCAATATTGCAGGACTTTCGGCTTTCTAATTTAATTATTTGTCAGTTTAAGGATGACTTGATCCGATGAAGTTGAAGATGTTATTGTCCATGATAATTTGGTCAAATACATCCACACCGGTATCACCGGTAAGATCAGTTACCACATAGCCTGAGACGAAGTTGAAGATAT
>JBJXGU010000177.1:0-14582 GCA_046160245.1 Bacteroidia bacterium | reverse complement strand
ATTTTGAAGCAGTACTTACATTCGTTTTAACTAAAGATCTAATATTATTGCTTCAAAAGCAATCGTCAGCCCGTAGGGCAAAAACGTCTAACGACTTTTTTGGGTTTATTAAAATTTCTATCGAACGAGAGCAAAAAAGCGAGCAGATGAATAATTTCGTCTACTCGCATAAAAAATTTAGTTTAGTTTTTAACAAACTTCAAGGTTGAAGTTTTACTTCCTTGTATCAAATTCACAAAATACATTCCTGTCTGCCAATCAATAATATTGATTTGTATTGTTTTGGTATTTGCAGATGGATCTTGTATTGAATTATAAACCGATTCTCCTAATAAATTGGTAATGTTAATTTCACCACTAAAGCTCTCGTTTAAATTCAAATCTATGAATAAGTTATCTGAACTAGGATTGGGATAAAGATTCAAAATGTTATTTGAAGAAGAGTTTTGTGCTATGCCTGTTGATGTATTGGAGCAATTAAACCCACGATCAACTTGTCCTCTAATTTCTCCGTTTGGATTCGCTACTGTATGAACATTTACATAGATGCTATCATTTCTAAACTGAACGGAATTACCAACCAAGAAAGGTGTTGCGTCACTACTTCTCCAGTATCCAAAGATTCCATTATTTACAATGAGCGATGTTAGGTCGTAAACAACTCCACCATTCTGTCCCATTACTGAATTATGGAAATGAGCACCTGTAGCGGATAACCCGTTAATTACAAACATGAAATGAGCATTATCTTGAGTTCTATCAACGGATACAATTCCTGAACCAGATGCATTAGTACTGACTGAAGGTACCTCTTGCGTGCCATTTAAAGCTACCGTGTAGCCTTCACGTGCTAAGCGGTAAACTTGTCCTCTAATTTCTCCATTCGGATTTTGAGCTGTATGAACGTTCAAATAAATTTCTGCTTTAAAAAACTTGTTGAGCAAAGCTGAATTTAAAACTGACCCAGTGACAATTCCTGTGATTCGGTTACCGTTAATGGATGAACTTAAATCAGCAACTACAGCACCTGTAGTTAGAACTACTCCATTATGGAAATGTGCACCAGTAATTGGACCACTTAAATTTGTTACGCTTATATCATACCATAATGTGTCAAAGCTAGCATTGATTTTAATGGCAGCAGCACCTTTTGCTCCTGTTATTACTGGAGGAACTTCCTGATTTCCGCCTAACGCAGCATCAAAGTACAGATAATTTTTTTCCCACACTAATTGGCTTCTGATTTCTCCATTTGGGTTAGCCAATGTATGTACATTAATATAAATGCTTTTTGCAAATAAGCTATCGATTACGGCTTGTGATGGTCCAACAATATCGCCGAATATTTCATCACCATTTACATTTGTACTTATTGATACGGCAATTGGTCCAGCAACACCGTGCATTCCAAAATGTAGATGTGCACCAGTAATTGCGCCACTTAATCCTTGCGTAATAATGTTAAATTTTATTTTAGAAAAATCTTTTGATAGATTAAATACGCCAACGCCGTAAGCATTAGTTGCTAATGGAGGCGCATTTTGACTTCCGCTTAACATTACTGGAAAACTATAATCTGTTTCTAAATAGATTTGTCCGCGAATTTCGCCATTTGGATTAGCCGAAGTATGACCGTTTACATATAATTGTCCAGATAGCATTTTAGCAATAGCTGCAGGTGATGCATTGGCTCCCGTTAAGATTGTTGTAATTCTATTTCCAGAAATAAATGAAGATAGATCGATGAGAACACCGCCGTTGGTTCCAAGTTCACCGTCATGAATGTGAATCCCTACAAGGGGACCACTTAATCCAGTTACCGTAATATCAACACATACCGAGTCGCGTGTTGGGTTTAACATAAAACTTGCAATGCCTACAGCATTGGTTGCAACAGCGGGCACTTCTTGTGCGCCATCCATTCTGGCTGATAATAGAAGATGATCTCTTAAATGAGTGGCCGGAGCCATGGTACTAATTAGTAATGCTACTAATAATGTGGTGAATAGAGTAATTTTTTTCATGTTAAAATGGTTTTAGAAATGATTAGATTATTATTTAGAAATAGATACGAGTTAAAACCAGTTCTGGATTTTCGTCTGATAAATGAATAGTTTGAAAGTCAAGTTTTAAAGATTCGATAAGTGTATTTTTTTTGCAGTTCAATATTAGAATTTGACGATACAAAGTTGATCACTCCTTTTATTTTATTCATTACATAATTTTAGAGTTATCTTACATAATTCACAGATTAAATTGAGGAATCGGAGATAAGAGTGAAAAAAAAGGAGTTTTAGTAGCGCACTACAATGCATCCAAAAATAGTTTTATACACAAGATTAGCGATCCAAGTAATCGATCAAGCAATTATTTAAAGCGAATGAATGAATGTATAGTATTAGAATTAACAAGGTAGCAGAGGTGAAATTTCTAATATATTTTGCTAAGGAATACAACCTTTAGCTGTGCAACATACTAAATTGGAAAAAAGTATACTGAATTATTAAGTCTTAGAAGTTGAAATGTGAAAAAATTCTATCTGTAAAAATTAGTGCCAAACTTTGTTTCGTAAAAATTAACTCTGTTGGCTTATGCTGTTTTATTTATGAATTATTTAATAGAATAGAAATAACAGCTAGAAAACTCAGTGGAACACCTATTACCAAAGAAAGGACTAAACTTTTTGTATTCGATATTTTCTTGCTTAGTAAATGATGAATCAGCAAGCAAATTAAAAAAGTGGGTGTGAAATACACCACCAGCGCTGCTAAATTTCCAGGTTTTAACAGGTCACTAAAGTGATGAGTGTCTTTATCGATGGCGAAAAGGAGCCAGCATAAAGTAAGCGTTGCAAGCGCAATAGTAAATGCGGAGCTGAGTCTTGACATGGGGATGGATTCTATGTATAGTTTCATGGGTATAAAACTTGAAAAACATAATTTTATTGTTTTCCAGGAACAAGGAATATGAATTTTATCAGGAGAATTCGAAATGGATAAGCGTATCTTTGCCTCGAAATAATTTCCGATATGAAGAAGGTAATTATCAATATAGCAACCTACAGACAATGATTAAAACAAAAGCCGACATTGCAACTCGTGAAGACGTAGAATTATTAGTAAATACTTTTTATGATGGCATCAGAGTTCATTCATTATTGGGACCCATTTTTAATGATATGGCGAACGTAAATTGGGAAACCCATTTACCCAAGATGTATTCCTTTTGGAGCAGTTTATTATTAGGCGAACATTCTTTTAGCGGAAATCCCATGGCCACTCATATTGCACTAAGCAAAAATATTCCACTTACTGCATTGGAATTTTCGGAGTGGATTGAATTATTTAATATTACAGTAGATGGTTTATTCGAAGGTGAAAAAGCCAACGAAGCAAAAATGAGGGCGGCTAATATTGCGAGGTTGATGTTGTTTAAGATTGAGGCGGCTTCTTAGTTTGAAAATTTGAAGATGAATTGATTTGAAAATTTGAAGATGAGGAAAATTTGGTTTCATCAAATTCTTATTTAAACGCAACGGGCGCAACGTTCACGCAACGGGCGCAGCGAAAAAGGAATTTTTGGAGTTAGATTTAATTCGCCACGAAAAAATACTTGAAGCTTAAGGCTTGAAGCTAGCAGCTCATTTGTACTTTTCTCTAAATCCCCCATACGATTCCAACACCTCGAAAATGGTGAAGCAGAAATAAAAGAAAAAGAAACAGAGCGCAAACGGAATAACCATCGGTTTATTGATGAACGCAAAAATGATGATGGTGGTTAGGTAAATGAAAAGTTTGAGTCCGGTGGAGCCCATGTAATATCGGATGAATTTTTTTCCATCGTTTCTGCGGGTGTATAATCCGTGATGGAGAATTAAAGTGATGGAAGCAATAAATATCGGTAGCCAATAAAAATTAGTATAATACCATTTAGCAGGAATTACATTTCCTAACATGGCGTATACGCCTGCCGTTAGTGAAGTGATCACAATTAATTTGATGATGAATTTTTGCATCAAGTTTAAATTATTCAGTAGAATCATGATGCGCAAAGGTATGCAATAAGTTTTTTGAGAAATGCGTATTCTGGTCGTGAGGAGACGCGATGGGCGTAAAGCAGCTACTTTTTGGAAACTTGTTTAATGAAATAAATCATCACGCCCGCTACCGATGCTAAGGTGAGGACCAATGTAAATGCAGGAAAAGTAAGTTTTATATATTGGTCAAGTTTTACCCCCGCCCAAGCCATGCATAAAATGGTCATGCCCATTTGCAAGCCCATCGACGAGTACCGAAGGTAATTGTTAAGCGGTTTTTTCGGCGAGTTTTTCGTTGGATCGGTCGCCATGTTTCATGTCTTTAATTACGGAACCCATGCTGCAATTGCCAGTAAAGCTGGCTCCCACTTCTACCACTAATTTTCCAGTGTGTATATCGCCGTTGATGCGTGCATTCGATTTTAAAAATAACATTTCAGAAACGGTGGTCTTCCCCATTATTGCGCCGGAAATATCAGCACTCTGGCAAAACACATCTCCTTCTACCACACCCGTTGTTCCTACTACCACTTTCGCTTTGGAGGTTACCGATCCGCGAATGGTTCCATCAATTCTAACATCGCCATTCGATTTGATTTCGCCTTCAATTACGGTGCCCGCACCAATAATGTTGATGGCTCCGTTTGTATCGGCCGGACGTGTAATTACACCTTTGTTTTTTAATTGCTGGAACATAGACATAGAGGAATTTTGTGGTTATGAATTGTGTTGCACAAATATATGAAATAAATAAAAATTATGAACAGGGTAGTGTGAATTACTTGCTTATCCAACTATTAATGACAAAAAACTTAAATTATTGTGCTGATGGAAGACTATTGATCCTGGCCTCGAGGCGCTGCCTGAGGTTCTCGATGCCAGCCTCAGCCAGCAAAAAAATCTTGCAGCTAGAAGCTAGCAGCTTGAAGCTTCTTAATTCGTGACATTTAAGCAATATTCAAAATAATCCCCATAGCGAACTAAACACCAACCTCCGAATACCTCTGCTCAATAAAATTCAAAGTATCCACAATCTCATCATAATTATTGCTGGTAACCAACTTCATACGATGCTCCTTGAAATGATCTAAGCCTTTGAAATAGTTGGTATAATGCCTTCTCATCTCCACAATACCCACATAATCCCCTTTCCATTTTATCGAAAAATCGAGGTGTAATTTGCAGGTTACTACTCGTTGAGAAATAGTAGGAGGAGCCAAGTGCATCCCCGTTTTCATGAAGTGTTTGATCTCGTTAAAAATCCAAGGGTACCCAATACTTGCTCTTCCAATCATCACCCCATCCACACCATAACGCTCTTTCATGGCGATTGCTTTTTCAGGGGAATCAACATCTCCATTCCCAAAAATTGGAATGGTAAGTCGGGGGTTTTCTTTTAATTTACCAATGAGTGTCCAGTCGGCCGGACCTTTATAAAGTTGTGCTCTTGTTCGTCCATGAACCGTTAAAGCGGCGATGCCAATATCCTGCAAACGCTCTGCTACTTCCACAATATTTTTGGTACTATCATCCCATCCTAAACGCGTTTTTACGGTCACTGGTCGGGTCGCAATTTTCACAATTTCGCTCGTCATCTGCACCATCTTGGGAATGTCTTGCAAGAGAGCAGCGCCGGCACCTTTACACGCAACAGCTTTCACCGGACAACCATAATTGATATCGATAAGTTCGGGCTTCGCTTCATCGGCAATACGTCCAGCCTCACGCATGGAGTCGATGTCGGATCCAAAAAGTTGAATGCCGATGGGACGCTCGTATTCAAAAATATCCAACTTCATCGTACTTTTTCGGGCGGCACGGATGAGTCCTTCGCTTGAAATAAACTCCGTATACATCAAATCGGCACCGTTCTCCTTGCACACATAACGGAAAGGCGGATCACTCACATCCTCCATGGGTGCGAGTAAAAGCGGAAAATCGCCTAGTTCTATATTGCCAATTTTTACCAAGATGGGTTTATTTGCTGGAGGTGAATTATATGTAAGTTAATGGTATAAGTACATTTATGCTACTCTTTTTCTTCTTTAGATGGTCGTACTATGTTCGATAAAACCATCTACCCTAAACTCAATGAATAGAAGCCGAAGGAAGAAAACTATCTTTGAGCCCGCAAAAATACGAAACAATGCAACTCCGTGCTAGTCTTTCCGACCGAACCCCTTACCGTAAATTCTTGATTGTTGTTGGCTTAACCTTGATAGGGGCTGTTCTTTTTACGGCTTTAGGCACGCTGCTCAGCCAATTAATATTCGGAATTAATTTAACGGGCAATGCCTCCATCTTAGACCAAACCGGAAACGCATCATTGGTAAATGCATTCCGATTATTTCAAGGACTAGCTGCTATTGGCACTTTCATTTTACCTGCTTTAGGAGCGGCTTATCTTTTTTCAAATCAATCATCCGAATACCTCGGACTCGAAAAAAAATCAAAGGGAATTCACCTCTTTGCAGTCTTTATTTTATTGATAGTTGCCATACCATTTATAAACTGGATGATGCAAATTAATGGTGAAATGAATTTACCATCTTCTCTCAAAGGATTACAAGATTGGATGGAAATGACCGAAGCACAAGCATCCAAAATCACCAAATTACTTTTAGGAAATACAGGAGTAAGTGATTTGCTAATAAATTTAATTGTGATTGCTATTATTCCCGCCATAGGGGAGGAATTGCTTTTTAGAGGGGTCATTCAAAAACTATTCACCGAACTCGCCAACAGCAAAGGTTTCGCCGTGATCCTCACCGCGGTTTTATTTTCAGCATTACACATGCAATTTTTTGGATTCTTTCCAAGATTTGCACTCGGCGTAATGCTTGGCTATTTATATGTGTGGAGTGGATCCTTGTGGGTGCCCATTACAGCACATTTCATCAACAACGCCATGGCCGTTATCCTCACTTGGTTTATGGAAAGGGGAACCATAAATTTCAATCCTGATACCATCGGCATACAGCCGGGCCAAGAAGGAATTTTAGCCGCTTCCGTCTTCTTGACCTGGGCGATTTTATGGTGGTTGAAAAAACAATGGGTCGCGAGTAGCCGCTAGCTTCTGGCTTCTAGCTGAAATACTTTTTGTTAAAGCCTTATACCGATAGTTATCGGGAACGTTGACCGTTAAATAGCCAACAATACTCACTCTAATATTCGTTCTCACACTCATACTCGCTCTGCATTCCGCTGCCTGAGCTAGTCGAAGGCAGCTTGTCGATGGCAGCTAGTGACTTCAAAGCGCAGCCCTGCAGTATTCCACTACGTTCCAACTGCAGGGCAAGCAATTTACCAACTTGCCAATCCACCAATTCACCAATTGTATCGTAAAAGGAAGAGAAGCGATTTATCGCTTCTCTTCCTTTTACGATACACCTATACGAAAATCTTTTTTAATAACCAATAGCCTGTGTCTTATTGTTTTTGTGAAAATTCCCTCTATATTCCGTATCTTTGCATAAAATTATCTATATCGTGAAGAAAGCCATGAGAAAAGCACGTGTTTTATTTATCTCTTCTGAGATTCACCCTTACCTAGATTTAACAGAGCAAAGTGAAATCGCTCGTAACCTCCCCCAGGGTATCCAAGAGCGCGGTAAAGAAATTAGAACTTTTATGCCTCGATTTGGAAATATTAACGAGCGCCGCAATCAATTACACGAAGTAATTCGTCTTTCCGGAATGAATTTAATCATTGATGATACCGATCATCCGTTGATTATTAAGGTAGCTTCTATTCAAGCGGCTCGTATGCAAGTATATTTTATCGATAATGAAGAATATTTCCAGCGCAAATGTACCATTCGCGATACCGACGAAACTTTCTTCGCCGATAACGACGATCGTACCATTTTCTTCGGTCGTGGAGTGTTAGAAACGGTGAAGAAGTTAGGCTGGTCGCCCGATATTATTCATTGCCATGGTTGGATGACAGCTCTTATTCCAATGTTGATTAAAACTAGCTATAAGGACGATCCTATGTTCCACAATAGCAAAGTAGTTTATTCTTTGTACAATGATTCTTTCACGGAGTCGTTTAACAAGGACTTTAGCAAGAAAATCTTAATGGATGGTTTGAGTGCTGATGATGTAAAGGGATTGGAAGATCCTAATTACGTGAGCCTTACAAAATTGGCAATGCAGTATTCAGATGCGGTGATGAAAAGTTCAACGACCTTGCATGATGAGATTGATACTACCTTTAAGAGCTTGAGTAAGCCAACCCTTGACTATAAATCACCTGAAGAATACATTGAAGCCTACGATAATTTCTATGATGAGGCGATGCTGGAAGATTCTGTTCTTGCAGAATAGTCCCCTTTTTTATTCTTTGCGTTTAGCTTCTGTATCTTTTATAAATTCCTTTACCTTCGCTCCCATGTTGAAGAATGTTCGTCGTTCCTTGCAAATTGCAAGTGTAGCCCTCTTGTTTCTGCTCCCATCTTGCTCAGAACCAGACTTAATAGGTCTTGATCTACAGCCCGTTTCGGAAATTCCGGGAGTCAGTGTTGAAACATTAGATGTTGAAAGTTTTGTGGTGATGGAAGATTCGCTCATCATGTGGAGTCCACTGAAAAACCTGATTGAGTCGCCAACGTTATTCATCGGATCTTACGACGAACCCTATTTGGGCAAAACGCAAGCATCAACAGTGGCTCAAATTCGTTTAGGTAATACCATTACCACAACCACCTTCGCAGGTGCCACCACTCCCGATTCGGTGATTCTAAGTTTTTTGTACCGGGATATTAATGGTGATTCAACTTCGATGCATCACATTAGTGTTTATGAGCTGAATCAAAAGTTGTATAGCGATAGTACATATTATTCTTCTAGAACTTATGATCGATCTACTACAACAATTGGTCACGCAGATTTAATTCCAACCTTAGATAGCCTTGAGTTTAACAATGTGAAAATAGCTCCGCAGTTGCGTATTCCAATGGACACTGCTTTTGGGGGAAGATTAATGCGAGAATATATTAGCAACCCCGCCACTTTTGCGAGTAATACAGCATTTACCGATTATTTTAAAGGCATTGTTATGGTGGATAGTGCGGACGGTGTAGGAAGCATTGTTACACTTACTTCAACTTCCAGTCTTCATTTACTTACCATTTATTTTTCTGGAAATAAGAGCTATCAATTCCTCATTGACGCCGGTGCCGTACGTACAAGTTTTTTCAGTCATCAATATCTTCCTCAGAATATGGATAAAATTCCGGATGATGATTTGGTGGTGGCTTCCATGGCCGGATTAAAAGATAGTTTAGTGATAAAAAATATTGCTTCCCTTTACGATGATGGTCCGGTTTCTATTAGTTCGGCTCGATTAATCTTCCAATTGAAAGATGGTTCAGCCCCTCCAAAGTTTAATGCGCACACTAATTTGCTTGTTTTCGGAAGTGATTCGTTAGGAAATAATATTACTACCGCAGATGCAAATGAAAGTTCAAGTTATTTCGGTGGATTATTAGATGCTAATCAAAATAAGTATACCTTTAATGTTGCTCGTTATGTGCAACAAACCCTTAAGAAAGTCGTACAAAACGGAGGAACTGACAATGGCCTTTTCCTCGTTGCCGGAGGTAGTACTAGCAATGCGCGTCGAAGTGTTGTGAAAGGCAGAGGTGCTATTAAATTAATTGTTACTAAAACAAAATTCAACCCTTAAACCATGTGTGGAATTGTTGCCTATATTGGTAAGCAAGATGCTTATCCCATCATCATTAAAGGACTTCAGCGCCTCGAGTACAGAGGATATGACAGTGCCGGTGTTGCATTATTAAATGGAAGTTTAAATGTTTACAAGAAAGCGGGAAAAGTAAGCGATCTGGCTACTTTTGTAAAGGATAAAAATTTGTCAGGTGTAGTAGGCATGGGGCATACACGTTGGGCTACTCACGGTGAGCCGAACGATAGAAATGCGCATCCTCATTTTTCTCAGTCAAAAGATTTTGCAATCATCCACAATGGAATTATTGAAAACTATGCTTCTATCAAAGCAGAGTTAATAAAGCAAGGTCATACTTTTGAAAGTGATACCGACACCGAAGTATTGGTGCATCTGATTGAAGAAATTTATACCAAGGTGAGTGTTCCGCTTGAAGAAGCTGTACGTTTAGCGTTGGGTGAAGTAGTAGGAGCGTATGCTATTGTTATTTTATCGAAAAACGATCCCAATAAATTAATTGCTGCACGTAAAGGTTCGCCTATCGTAGTGGGAATTGGTAAGGATGAATTTTTTGTAGCTTCTGATGCAACTCCGATTGTTGAGTATACTAAAAACGTTGCTTACCTAAATGATGGTGAAGTGGCGGTGATTGCTGATGGAAAACTCACAGTGAAAACCATCGGTAATGAAATAAAAATTCCGTTTGTTCAAGAATTAGAAATGAAACTCGAAGCACTGGAGAAAGGTGGCTACGAGCATTTCATGTTGAAAGAAATTTATGAGCAACCACGCTCCATTGCCGACAGTATGCGTGGTCGTTTTGATAGTCGCAATGGCACATTGAAGTTAGGTGGCTTACGTGAATTCGAACAGAAAATTGTAAATGCAAAACGAATCATTATTGCCGCATGTGGTACATCATGGCATGCAGGAATGGTTGCTGAATATTTAATTGAAGATTTAGCACGCATCCCTGTGGAGGTTGAGTATGCTTCCGAATTTCGTTACCGCAACCCCGTTATCTACGAAGATGATGTGGTGATTGCAATTTCCCAGAGTGGAGAAACTGCCGATACGTTAGCAGCAATCGAAATGGCGAAGTCGAAAGGCGCAACTATTTTTGGAGTTTGTAATGTGGTGGGATCAAGCATTCCACGCGCAACGCATGCAGGATCCTATACACATGCCGGACCTGAAATTGGAGTGGCCTCTACCAAAGCATTTACTGCGCAAGTTACAGTACTTACTTTATTGGCATTGCAAATTGCACACAAACGCGGATCCATTGCTGAATCTCGTTTCCGTCAAATATTGAATGAGCTAGAAACCATTCCGCAGAAAGTAGAAAAAGCTTTGCAGTCGGATGATAAAATTTTAGCGATTGCACAAGAATATAAAAACGCTAGAAATTTCTTGTACTTAGGTAGAGGATATGGTTTTCCGGTAGCATTAGAAGGTGCCTTGAAGTTGAAAGAGATTTCGTACATCCATGCTGAAGGATATCCTGCTGCAGAAATGAAGCATGGCCCTATTGCTTTAATTGATGCAGAAATGCCTGTCGTAGTCATTGCTACCAAACACGGATCGTATGAGAAGGTGGTGAGCAATATTCAAGAAGTGAAAGCACGCAAGGGGAAAATTATTGCCATCGTAACGGAAGGAGATACTCAAGTAAGAGAACTTGCTGATTATATCATTGAAATTCCGGAGACGGATGAGATTTTGGTTCCGTTAGTAAGTGTGGTTCCTTTGCAACTGTTAGCTTATCACATTGCAGTGTTGCGTGGATGTAATGTAGATCAGCCACGAAATTTAGCGAAGAGTGTAACGGTAGAGTAGTACCGAAAAAGAAAATTATTTTACAAGAACCTTTCTGTACAACTCCCCAATTTTTTCGGGACTGTAGTGTAGTGCAATGTCATTAAATGCTTTTTGTTGTAAACGTGTAGTTTCATAGTTTCCGTTAACGACAGCATCCATTTCTTTGGCTAAGGATTCGGCATTGGCTGATGCAAACAGAATTCCATTTTCTCCATGTGATATTAACTCTGCATTGGCAGGTAAATCAGAAGCGATGACTAGTTTAGGGAAACTCATCGCCATCAACAAAACTCCACTTTGATAAATGCGAGTGTATGGAAGTACCACGGCTTTTGAAATGGAGAATAAATAATCTCGTTCTTCATCCGTGATGTGTCGAATAACGGGAATTATTCGATCTTTTAAATTCAAAACAGTAATAATATCATTATATCTTTCCCATGTATCATCACGCAATTTTCCGGCAATTACTACTTTGAAATTAGTTTTCGTTTGAGAAACGGCTTCCAGTAAAACATCCAACCCCTTCGCTTTTTTTATTTGTCCGAAGAAGAGAAGGAGTGGCGTTTTTTCTAGTAAACATCCCGGTAGCATTGCATGAATTTTTTCGGGTAGATGGGTACTTGACTTTAATTGATCTAATATTCCGGGCACTTCATGATAGGGGCGAAACAAATGGCGAAAGTGAACGTGTGGAATTACGAACGTTGACTTCTTGATGGATGGGTTCAGTGAATTAATTAATTCAGATTTGCAAAATTCATTGTGGACGATGCGAAGATGTGGTAATTTTCCAATCACCGCTTTTCGAACAATAGGAAGAGTATAAGTATCTAAACTTTCAATGTCATGGATAATAGCACAAAGTCGAAATCCCATTAGTCGTGTAAGACAAAACGTTACTAAATCAAATAATCCAGCTCTAAAAACATGCACAATTACCCAGTCGACTTTATTTTTTTTACTCTGAAAAAGCACTTTAATAAACCCAAAAAAATTACTTGCAATTGCTTTTAATTTGGAAACACCTGTATTAAAGAAAACGTGATTTACTTTTACAGTAGATGAGTCGGAAGTATAATTTGAGTATAGTTCAACTTGATAAGAGTGATTTTGTAAACCTGAAATTAGAAGTGTATCATAATGATCCATGCCGGCTTTTACACCGACTGGATCAATGATGGAAATTTTAATTTGGTGAGCAGACACTATAAATTTACAATTACTTTTTGTTTTTTGCGTATTCGCTGATCATGTATTTCCACAGTGGTGTAGTGGGTCCTACACTTTTTATTTGCCAGTCTTTACCTGGGATTGATTTATTTACAACATCAAAATAAGGATTCCAGGCATCTGTACCCGCTTCAAATGCAAACAAAGTCCAGCTCCATTGATTTTTATCCATGGTTTGAATAACATCCTTCACCCATTCATCGGCACCATTTGACCAACGCGTTGTTTGAAATTCTCCAATGTAAACAAGACAATTGTGTTTCTTTTCAAAATTTTTAAGATAGGAAAACTTTTCCTCAATTAGTTTTCGGTCCCAATTTTCACCTTTTATTTTACCAGGATAAGTTACTCCTTTGCCTCTTTCTTTAATTCCTTGATGTGTGAAAGAATCTGGTAAATACATATGTGCACCATATATCAAACGATCGTCTTTAATGTTGAATCCTGCAAAGTCCATATAATTAGTAGGTCTTCCCCAAGGTCCAGGGGTAATTAACAACCATCTTTTTTGATCTACTTTACGAATTGTTTTTAAAATGTTTTTAAAAAAAAGTTCGAGCTGAGGTGGGACTTTCGCTCCGCCTTTTTGTTGTATAACGGGTTCACCCATTACTTCATAGGCGGATAATTCATCGCCTCTGTTTTTAAAGTGATTGGCTATAATGCTAATCATGCTATACGTACTATCTATATACTTTTGATCATCCCAAAATTCTTGAGTTTTTTCTGATACTTTCACTTTTGGATCCAGAACGAGATAATTGTATGCAATAATACTCGTCATTCCATGCTTCTTGCATTCATTTAAAATGGTTTCTGCCCAATTGATTTCATCATAAAAGCATTGTAAAGGATCTAGATTTTTTCGCCTTGAGCGAACTAAAGGCTTTAGTTGAATTCGAACAAAGTTCACTCCAATGCTTGCTAAATATGCAATATCAGAGGTGTCAGAATACTCCGATTGAAAACAGATTCCTCGCCATGGCCAGTTTTTCGGATATTCTTTCTTTGTTCCACCTTTTTCATCGCTAATCTTTTCCTTACCGGTGGTAGTCGATGTAGGAATTTCAGTGGATGTATTGGCAACGATCAATGCATTGTTATTGTCTGTCGTTGTAGTCTGATTTTTTCTCGAATTAACTTCTAAAGCTTTATTCGTGCTTTTATTCTGAGAGCACGAAGCAAGGATTAGGAAGAAGAGGGCAACTAGAAATGAGGGATGAGTTCGTGTTTTCATTGGGGTGGATATTAGAGTTGCAAATTAAACTAATTTAATGATTTTATTTGAAAAAACGGCTAAGTAAATAGTGAAGACGTCCTTTCGTTCGATTCCAATTCAGTAAGAGCGCAAAAATCACTTTTATAGGAAGTAATAATGCCAATTTTATTTTTTGAGAGATATTACCTTCTAGATTTGACCTTTTATACCCTAAAGTATCCATCCATTCTCCATTAATGCTTTCACATATTTCAATTTCAGCGGCGTTTAGCCCACCCGAATTCCAAGTTCCAGTTCGAGAGGTATCAATTCCTACTTTTCCCGGCTCATCTTTTCGCATGGAAGATCCAACTTGGGGTACATTGATCATATCAACCTGATATTCTATTCCACAATGATTGCAAATTTCTTGTAGGGTTGCTATTGGATTGACAATTAATTTTTCGAAGTAAATATTTAATACTTTTTCTCGTGGAGGTGTACAACCGGCTTTGATGGCATTTTTCCATAAACGACAAATAAGTTGTGGATGATAGTTGGCCCAAAAACGAAGCATTTCTCTACGCTTAACATATCCACCACCG
>JBJXGU010000176.1:0-7970 GCA_046160245.1 Bacteroidia bacterium | reverse complement strand
AGATTGGGAATGAATAAATATTGCGGATTGCTTGTGAACTCTTCGCGTCAAATAATTTATGCATCCAAAGGGAAAGATTTTGCAGAAGCTGCCAGAGCAGAAGCGCTGAAAGTGCAACAAGAGATGAGGAGGTTATTGACGGAGCTCATTTTATAAATTTTCGACCCTTAATTACATAATTTTAAACGCAACGTTAGCTGCGTTAAGCAACGGTCGAAGCGTTTTTTAATCATTTGCAAACACTTGTAGTCGACTATAAATGTTTATAAAACGATAATTCTTTGTTATCTCACTTATTTTACAAAAAATATTTGATGAAGACAAATCGCTTCCGACATTTTATGTACAGTTATTTCACTTACACCCGTGGTGAAAAGAATGCAGCATTGGTTTTGTGCTCTGTTCTTATGGTGCTTCAAGCGAACCTTTGGTACCGACATTATTATTTAACTCCTGATGCTTTTATTCCAAGTGTAGAAATTAAATTAGCAGCAGACAAAATCCATCTAAAGGAGAAAAAGGAGAATCCATACAACTCTAATTATAAAAAACGCGATGAAATTATATTATCTTCATTCGATCCCAATACAGCCGATTCATCTCAATTGGTGGCTTTTGGAATGAGCCCAAAGCAATCCTCTTCATTGATCCGGTTTCGAGATCGAATTGGTGGATTTAAAAGTAAGGAGGATGTGAAAAATGTGCGTGTGCTTCATGGCTCTTTATATGAAAAGTGGGAACCCTTTATTGAGTTGAGTCCTGCTAAAGGGATAAAGGCAACCGAGAAATATCAATCAGGATTTAAGTCTAACCGCGAAGCCTCGCGACCAAAATGGATCGTTTTAGATTTGAACAAAGTGGACACCACCGAACTCCAAGATTTACCTTTTATTGGTTCGGGAAGGTCGAAGGCGATAGTCAATTATCGAGAGCGTTTAGGTGGATTTTGCACAGTGGAGCAGCTGAAGGAGATTAGATCTATTCCGGATTCAGTCTATAAAATCATTTTTTCAAAGGTAAAAGTGGATGGTGGGCCTTATAAAAAACTTAATATCAACAGTCTACCTTCCGATAGTTTGAGACACCCTTATATTAACAAACAATTAGCTCGATTAATTGTTGCTTATCGAGAGCAACACGGAGTATTCAAAAGTCCATCGGATCTAAAGCAGATACCTTTGGTGGATGACGAAATCCTCCGTAAACTTGCACCTTATTTACTATTCAACTAATTCGTCAATATGGACTTCAAGTCAAGTGAAAATCAAGAGCTAATTAAACAAACCATTCGCGATTTTGTAGAAAAAAATATTCGCCCAAAATTGATGGAGTGGGATGAAGCTCAACATTTCCCAGTTGAGGTTTTTAAGAAGATGGGTGAGCTGGGCTTGATGGGAATTTTAGTTCCTGAAAAATATCAGGGTGCTGGATTAACTTATTTCGAGTACGTAACTGCCATTCAAGAAGTAGCGCGCGTTTGTGGATCTATAGGCTTATCAATGGCTGCGCATAATTCTTTATGCACAGGACACATCATGTCATTCGGAAATGATGAGCAGAAGGATAAATATCTTCCTAAATTAGCAACAGGCGAATGGATAGGAGCGTGGGGATTGACAGAAGCCAATACTGGATCCGATGCATTGAGAATGCAAGTGGTTGCAAAGCAAGATGGCGATCATTGGATCATTAACGGAGCAAAGAATTGGATTACGCACGGAATTAGTGGAGATGTTGCCGTAGTTCTTGCTCGCACAGGAGAGATGAATGATTCTCATGGAATCACTGCTTTTGTTGTGGATCGTGGTACTGTAGGATTCAAAGCAGGAAAGAAAGAAAATAAATTGGGAATGCGTGCATCTGAAACAGCAGAAATGATTTTCGAAGATTGCAAAATACACAAGAGTCACGTGCTCGGAAAAGTGGGAGATGGATTTATTCAAGCCATGAAAATATTAGATGGTGGAAGAATTTCTATTGCGGCACTTTCATTGGGAATTGCAAAAGGAGCTTTTGATGCGTCTGTAAAATATTCTCAGGAGCGCGAACAATTTGGTCAGCCGATTTCAAATTTCCAGGCCATTTCATTTAAGCTTGCCGATATGGCTACACAAATTGAAGCAGCGGAATTATTAACGATGCAAGCAGCCGATTTAAAGAATCGTGGAGAAAAAGTAACACGTCAGTCGGCCTTTGCTAAGTACTATGCTTCTGAAGTGGCGGTACGTTGTTCGACGGAAGCAGTTCAAATTTTTGGTGGCTACGGTTACACAAAAGATTTCCCAGTCGAAAAATTCTATAGAGATTCTAAACTTTGCACCATCGGCGAAGGAACCAGCTAAATCCAAAAATTAGTAATAGCGCGGGATATTCTCAAAGCTTAGCGAAATTTCAACCTGCCTGCCGGCAGGCAGGCACTAGAGGTCACTATAGGACACAATAGTGCACTAGAGTCTAAAGTAAAGTCCTTTGAATCTCTTTGAATTTTGGTAATCAAGTACAATTGTGATGAATATTAGTAAAGAATAAATATATTTTTTTAAAAATACTATTGAGATGATTAATTCAAAATATGAGGTAAATGCTCTTGCATTTGCTACAATAGGATGTGCAATAGAAGTACATTCTTATTTAGGACCTGGATTGCTTGAAAGTGTTTAACATGCTTGCTTAATTGAAGAATTGCGAGTTAAAGGGTATTCAGTACATTCAAAATTATTGGTGCCAATTTTTTATAAAGGTACTCGAATTGAAAGTCCTTTAATATTAGATTTGTTAATTGAAAATTCTCTAGTTGTAGAATTAAAATCAGTGGAACAAGTTCATTCTGTACATAAGGCACAATTGCTTTCCTATTTACGTCTCGCACAGAAACCCAAAGGACTTTTAATAAATTTTAATGTGGAAAAATTAGTCTCTGGTGTTACACATATAGTTTCTGAGTCATTCGCAGCTTTGGATTCATGATTAAGACCGGTATTTAATCTATTATCTCCAACTTTTATACTTGGCATCTCTTGTGTTTTCTAGTGATCTCTAGTGATCTCTAGTGCCTTTAGTGTTAAAAAAAGGCACTAGGCATTTGTTGAGCCTTAAATTATCGATAATATAAGTAGTGTGCGTTAAGTTCTCAGAACTGAAGTGAACTTTAGTGTTCTCTAGTGCCCTCTAGTGACCTCTAGTGTTGAAAAAATCACTAATCAAAGGTTGAACACTTAGTTGCTAAAAGTACTAAAACGAATAAGTAACTCCCGCCATTCCTAAGAATCGATAACTTGGGTATTCATACCATCTGAAATATCGAGAGAAACCGATGTTATTCAACGATACAAACGCAGAAAGCACTTTGCTATATCGATAATCAATTCCCACATTCGCATCCAACCATCCTTTAATATTCACGAATTGCGAATTAACTATTGAGCTATCCGATATGTATGTATTTCCTGTTACATCGCTATTGTAAAATACATCAGCCTTTATATAAATTTTTTCAGCAATAGCATATTGCCCACTGATACCCACTCGCAATGCTGGAATATACAATTGCTCTTTCAACTGGTCGGTGTTGTATTTATTATAATCAGCACTGAATGCGAAATTGATTTTCTCAGCATTCTTGTATTCCAATGATGCCCTGAAATTTAATAGTGTTGCTTTATCATACACCACTGCGAATGTGGAAGGTATTTCGAAGTTGGCATAGTAAAAAGGCTGGTCTTTAATTCTCGACCATTTCACGGATCCCACAAACATTAAGTCGTGTTCAAGTTTGATAGAGGTTCCTGCTTTAATACCCAATTTCTCGTTGGTATTGTTCAGCATTACATTTCTTCCAAAGAAAGGATTCTCCCTGCTTATACTTCTGAGGTCGTTGCGATGAAGATCACCACTCAAGGTTGCGAAAACTTTCACGGCATCATCTATCACTTGGTAGCTCGCGCTTAGATAAGGGAATAAACGATAGTTGTTATCTTTTATGGGTTTCGAATAAGGTGTGATTCCACTTGGATTATTTCTCGATTCGATAGCTACGTTTCCGCCTACTTCTATGGAATATAAATTCTCATTGATGATGAATCGAGGTTCGAAGCGAATGATACTTCTGTTGATGGAATACAATGCTTGCTTAATCTTTCCAAACTCTCCTGAAATTTGTAGATTGAATTTTGCATTGGTTAATAATTTACCTATTCCTAATTCAACTTTTGCATTGTTTTCGGTGCTACTTCGATTGTCTTCAAAATTGTAAAATCCAACGGATGCTTGATAAGTCCAACTGTCTTTATCAGGATTGATGGATGCCAGATTTACATTTCCATCAAAATCACTCATGCTGTGCTTGGTTTCTGATTTTGAAAATAATTCGGGAGGGGATTTATAACCATAAAAATGAACCACATCTCTGTTGTATGCAAGGTTAGCACCTAGCTTAAACTTTTCGAAATAACGTGTTCCAAATACATTGAATAGGTTATTACTATTACCAGGAAAGCCATAGTTTTTTATTTTTCCACTGGTGGAAAGATGTTTGAATCGTACACCGGCATCGAAATTTTTCGATCGTAAACTGTTGAAGGAAATATCTAGCAATGGCATGTTCTCTAAGCCGTAACCTGCTTTCACATAACCGTGATACAATTTTTTTATCGCATCATCTTTAATTCTGACGGGTTTGATAGGCGAAGTATTGTAGTTTGAATTAATAGGTTGCGAACTCACTTTGTATTCGGGAGTGCTAGCTTTTCGAATAGTAGTAGTGTCGCTATCGGGATTAATATTTATTTTGAATGCATCATTTAATACCGGTTGGTATTCTTTGATGACATTAATATCTTCATTGCCGAGATTGCCTGTTTTTCCACCGCCAGTTTGTGCGAAGGACAAGGTAGGACACAGTGCAATCAGGATTAAATAGTGGCGAGTATTCATCTTCATTTTGTCTTTTAGCACTAGTTCTTTTCTTGGTTTAAATCAGTTTCTGGATCGGGGAGCGGTGCTGGTGCTTTGTTCTCATTCATCTCTGTTAAAACAAGATCATCCAATTTTTCTTGAGCGATGGCTTTGATATCTTCTGGATCCGATGGATCTTTTTCGTAATTATCAAGTAGGCTTTGTAACGTAGCCTTTGCTTCAAACTTATCATTTAATGCAAGGTGATTATCGGCAAGAAGTATGAAACTTTTTGCGATCCAATAATCGTAAGAAGGAACTTGGTTCGCTACATCATAACATTTCGCTTGTGATGTTTTGAAGTTCCCCATTTTAAAATCGATAAGCGCTAGTGAGTATTTAGCTTCTGCACCGGCATCACTCGATTGTTTAGAGATGGCTGTAAATTCTTTTTTTGCTGCCGCATAATCTTCAAGCTTCATAGCACTTCTGCCATAAGTTAAATGGGATTCTGCAACTAACTCATTGGAAACTTTTTCTCCTTCAATTAATTTTTTTGCATAAGCAATGGCTTGTCCATAATTTGCGATGAGATAACTCGCTCGCATAATTCCAGTTTGAGCATACAGTATATTGTCTCGCATCTCAGCATCGCGTTCAAGTGCCCCATACTGTTGAAGCGCCTTCATATATTCTTTGTTATTGAAATTGATGTTTCCCGCTTTTAGCAATGATTTTTCGGTGTAAATATTTTTGGGTTCTGCTATGATGGTTTCATATCCAGTTAATGCTTCTGTGAATTTTTTATTTCGGTAATTGCATTCTGCTAAATAGAAAGTAGCATTTTGGCGATAGGCTCCATTAGGAAATTGTGTAAGGTATTTATTGAAGTCTTTTGCCGCATCTTCGAAATTGCTTTTTAAATATCGTTGTTCCGCTACTTGGTAAGTGATGGAATCTTGAGCACCGATACTCACACTTGCATTCGGAATGTTTTTCACAAAGGCAAAGTATTCTTCCGCTTTCCCATCTTCAACATAAATGTTTTTTACACTCGTTAATGCTTCCGTTGCTTCCGGAGTTCCGGGGTAAGTGGAGATTACTTTCTTAAGCTGCTCAATGGCTTTGTCGTCTTGCTTGTCGTTGTAATAGATTAATCCGATGTTCAATTGAGCTTTCTTCGCGTACTGACTTCCTGGGAATTCTCTTAAGAGCTGACTAAAGTTCGACTGTGCTTGTGTTCCATCTCCTTTCGACATGTACGCTTTTCCTCTTTCATAAATGGCGTCGGCACGGTATCGTGAACGAGGATAACTAGTCATTAAACTCGAAAGTGTTTGCGCTTTGGCGTCCATATTTCCTTGTAGTCCTTGAATCACGCCTTTTTGATAGAGGGCATAATCAGATGAACTTGCCTTTGCTGAAATCGCATCGTTGTAATATATCAGTGAATTGTCAAAATCACGCATTGCATAAAAACAATCCCCAGTCCGAATTAAAGCATCATTGTAAATATCCGTTTCATTAGGATTTCTCTTAGCTAAATATTTTCTGAACCACGATTGTGATTCACTGTAATCATTCGTCTTAAAAAAACAATAACCTAAATTATAGTTTGCAATATTGTACATGCTTGTATTTACTGAGCCCGGATTAAAAATGAAAGTGCGATATTGCTTAATAGCTAAGTCAAATTTTTCTTGTTTGAACAATATTTCTGCCTTCCAGTAAATTGCTTTGGCTTTAATGTCCGGATCAACATCATTGATAATGGCTTTTTCAAAATGTCCAATGGCCTTGTCATTTTCGCCATCGTTAAAAAGTTCGAGTCCGCGGAAGTAGGCAACCTTTTGATAAGCACCCTTGGTTCTTGTACTCTTCGTTTTTATATTGTCTAATGCTGCTAATGCATCTTTATAGTTACGCGTGCTTAAATATAACTCCGCAAGTAACTCATTGGATTCATCTGCATAAGTAGAATTAGGAAAACGTTCAATGAATTCTTTGAAAGCATTGAGTCCACCCGGAAGATTTAACTCATACGATAGCTTCGCATAATTGAATAAAGATGTTTCCTGTATAAATTTATTGTGATCTAATTTCGATGCAAACTGAAATGCATTTCGAGCTGCTGTTTTATTATCATTTTTTAAATAGCAAGCTCCTAAATGATACCAAGCATTTTGTTCAAGTGAATCTTGTAGACCAGTTACTTTTTCAAAATTTGAAATAGCTCCGGTATAGTCTTCCGATTTGTATTGGCAAAATGCTAAGGTATAGCGATCATCTCTGCTCAACGTGGGTGTAGCTTGACTGTAGGCATTGATGTACACCATGGCATTTTTATAATCGCCTTTTCGATAATAGGATTCTGCAACGATTCGCATGATCTCCACATTATTTTGTGGGCTTTTCGATTCCAAAACGGGTACCGCATACAAAATAACATCCGAGTATTTTCCTTGATCAAAATACATTTGTGTAATGTAATAGGGTACTAATGGACCAAAGGTGGCTGAGGAATCCAACTTTGAAAAATATTCTAAAGCTGTTTTATAATTATTATTCGAATATGCAATATGTCCGTAGTAATACTGTGCTGCTGTTTGATATTTTGATTTCACATTAACAATTTCCAAAAACTTTCGAGCTGCTTGATCATTTTCATTCTTGTTAAAATAACAATAGCCGATTTTGAAATAATATTCAGGAACTTCATCGCCACTTAAATAATAAATATCAGCTTTTTCAAAAGCGGGCAATGCCTTCGTATATTTTTTAGTACGATAATAATGTCGACCTAAGTAAAACCACGCTCGAGGTGCTTTTGTGCTTTCCGAATAATTCGTTGTGAAGTTTGATAAGAGAATTTCCGCATCAGGTTGAAACAATTCATAAGCGCAAACGGCAACATAGTAAGAAGCGTTAATTCTATTGTGAGATGTGCCTTTCTCATCCTTCAAATATTGGCTAAATTCATCCTTCGCCGCAGAGTATTTCTCCTTGATGAACAATTCCCAAGCATTCTTATAGACTTGGTCTTCCTCCACAAATATTTCTGTGAGTTGAGCATTCGA
>JBJXGU010000175.1:0-3951 GCA_046160245.1 Bacteroidia bacterium | reverse complement strand
GTAACCATGTATTAATTCGCGGGTTCATTATAAAAAACAGCTCCAACTTAAGTAGTATTGACATAGCAGGGATTAAAGTTTTGGCTAGTCAATATGTCACTATTGAAAACAGTAAAATTGAAAAATGCTCATTCGGAATTTACTTATCCAACACGAAGCATTGTAAGGTTCAACATAATTATATTTCCGGAAATGTATTATCAGAAACTAATATTGGAAATGGAATACATTGTTGGAAAGCAGATAGTAATTCCATTTTAGAAAATGAAATAACGAATCAGCGTGATGGAATTTACTTTGAATTTGTGACCAATACCGCCATCAATAAGAATTTTTCTCATCATAATTTACGCTATGGCCTCCACTTCATGTTTTCCCATTCTAATATTTACACTCAAAACAAATTCTCAAACAATGGTGCTGGTGTCGCAGTAATGTACTCACATCATGTTACCATGAAGAATAATGTATTTGACTATAATTGGGGGGCCAGCTCCTATGGCTTACTATTAAAAGAGATTAATGACAGTGAAATTTCCGGAAACATCTTTACCTACAATTCAGCAGCGATTTACATGGAAGGAAGCAACCGTGTAAAAATGACTCGCAATATTTTCAGCAACAATGGATGGGCATTACGAATACAGTCCAGCTGTGTTGACAACATCATTGAACAAAATAATTTTATTGGAAATACATTTGATGTATCCACGAATGGAGAAACGCAGCTCAGTAATTTCAACTCAAACTATTGGGATAAGTACGAAGGATATGACTTAAATCGAGATGGACAGGGCGATATTCCTTATCGACCCGTTAGTCTTTTCTCAGTAATCGTTGAGCAACTTCCACCCTCTTTATTATTGATCAGAAGTTTTATGGTTTATCTATTAGATAAAGCAGAGAAAATAATTCCTTCACTTACCCCTGAATTTCTAGTCGATCATCAACCCGTTATAAAAATAATTGCTCTGGACAACCAACCCATCGCAATTAGTAATACAAACAAAAAGTAAACTAACCAATCTTAACTTACATTAAAATGAAAAAAAACATTATTACAATCTTCGCCGTTGGATTCGCGATTACATCTATGATGTTCATGAACAGTTGCGGCTCAAAAACTGAAGAAGGCACAGCAGGTGTAACTACAGAAGAAACAACAGATCTTGGCGGACAGTCCGCTGTACAGGATAGCGACTCACAACAAGACATCGTTAAAGTAGCTTCTGGAAGTAAAGATCACTCGACTTTAGTGGCGGCTGTTAAAGCAGCAGAATATGTAGATGTACTAAGCAACGCAGGTCCATTTACGGTATTCGCTCCGACAAATGATGCCTTCAACAAACTTCCAGAAGGAACAGTTGAAACGTTAGTTAAACCTGAAAACAAAGATAAGCTCCGCGATATTTTAGAATATCATGTAGCTGTTGCTGTATATAAAACAGATATGCTTAAGGATGGACAAATTATTAACATGGCCAACTTAGGAAACGTAAAAATTTCAATTAAAGATGGTGAAATTTACATCAATGAAACTGCAAAAATCATTGGAACCGTTCCTGCTTCAAATGGAATCATTCATGTTATTGACAACGTATTACTAGAAAAGAAATAAACTTGATTTCATTTAACAACCTTAATAAGTCATTTGGAAAAACAAAAGTTCTTGACCAATTAAATCTAGAACTTTCCAAAGGGCAGTCGATTGCTTTGATTGGACCCAATGGATCCGGCAAAACAACTTTAATTAAATCCCTTTTGGGTTTAGTGATTCCTTCCAATGGAGAAATTCAAATAGACGGGATTAGCACCAAAGGAACTTGGTTGCATCGCAGTAAAATTGGTTACATGCCTCAAATTGGCAGGTATCCGGATAACATTACTGTGATGCAACTTTTTGAAATGATTAAAGAAATTCGAAAAGGAACATTCGAAAAGTTGGATGAAGAATTACTTCACTCGTTTGATATTTTCAAATTTGAAAACAAAACCATGCGTTCATTGAGTGGCGGGATGCGACAAAAAGTGAGTGCATGCTTAGCATTTATGTTTGATCCTGAAATATTAATTTTAGACGAACCCACTGCAGGATTGGATCCCATCTCATCCGAAATATTAAAAGAAAAATTAAAAAAAGAGTTGAACAAAGGAAAACTTGTTCTCATCACTTCCCATATCTTAAGTGACCTTGAAGAGCTTACTGATAAAATTATTTATCTCAATGAAGGCAAAATAGTTTTCTTCAAAGAAGTGGAAGCACTAAAAGCTGAAACAGAATCCGGGAATTTATCAAAAGCCATAGCGCGAATTATGGAAATGCAAAACAAAGTTGCTTAGCAAGTCTGAATTATGGAAATTAGGAAATTTAATAGTAGAAATGAAGAGGGAACCAATAACTTTGTAGCTAGCCAAGAAGCATATGCTTCCGCCATTTTATTGGACAACTACGAATCCTCGACTATGACAACGAAAGCTTCTTCCAGGAAATATTTACTTCTTCGTTTGCTGAAATATGTTTTACTCGATATATTAAAGAATCGAATGTTGCTTTTTTATACTCTATTTCTATTAGCAACTTCCTTTGGATTATTTAGTATGAGTGGAAATGCCACAAAAGGAATTGCTAGTTTGCTCAATATTGTATTATTAGTAAGTCCTTTGCTTAGCTTAATTTTTTCTACTATCTACTTCTATAATTCTTATGAGTTTATTGAATTGCTATCTGCACAACCCATACAAAGAAAAACTATTTTATACAGTCAATATTGGGGACTTTGCATTTCACTACTCGTAGCTTTGTTAATTGGCTTAGGAATTCCACTAATGATTTTTGCACCCGGGAAAGCAGCTTTAACGCTGCTACTTGTCTCGTGCGGACTCACCATGGCATTTGTTTCACTTGCATTGTTAGCTGCCTTATTAACGAGAGACAAAGCACGAGGCATTGGATTATCACTTTTACTTTGGTTCTATTTTACATTCATTTATGATGCCATGATGTTGATGATCATGTTTGCCTATATTGATTATCCAATGGAAACTCTTACACTCACTATGATTTCTTTAAACCCCATAGATTTAGCAAGAGTAATTGTATTGTTACAACTTGATGTTTCTGCCTTGATGGGATATACAGGAGCTATGCTTCAGGAACTTTTTAGCAGCCAGAAAGGAGTATTATTAGCAAGTTTTGTAATGTTGATTTGGATCGTTGCGCCGCTAAAATTTGCAGTACGTCTATTTAATAAACGCGATCTCTAACTCAGAACAAGCGGACTTTAGAAGTCTTCGTGAATACACCCAAGTACAAACAGACTTCGTTTTCTAAATTAATTATTGGGCTGATCTCCCTTTAAATCTACATTTCCCTTCTTCTAAGTACTTTTTATAAACAGCTGCATCGGGTGTATAGCCAACAGGTTTAGCAAGCAACTTACCTTGATGATCGAGAAGAACATAATAAGGTTGAGAATTCGTTTGATAAATTCTACTTTGCATTTCACTCCACTTATTTCCTGTAGACTTTACTTTTTTATTGGTAGAAGTACTAACAAACTGTTTCGATTCAGGCAATGGAGTTTTATCATCTACATATAGTGAAATTAATACATAATCCTCTGAAATTACTTTTAAAACGGCTGGTTGTGACCAAACATTATCTTCCATCTTACGGCAATTCACACAACTCCAACCTGTGAAATCAATCATGACAGGTTTTCCCACTTGTTGTGCATATGCCATTCCTTCTTCATAATCATGGAAACAATTTAAATTATGAGGACATGTTTCAGAATGACTACCGCCTCCTCCTTCGCTTGCCGTGGTTGACGTCCATTCCTTGTAAAAATCGGGAGGTGGAAATCCACTGATGGCTCTTAACGGCGCACCCCATAATCCCGGGATAAGATAGACCGTGAACGACAATGTAATTATTGCAACAATTAATCG
>JBJXGU010000174.1:0-10455 GCA_046160245.1 Bacteroidia bacterium | reverse complement strand
CATTTCCATCGGTGACTGTAACAGTATAAGTTCCTGCCACATTTGGTTGAATCGAATTATTGGTAGATCCATTAGACCATAAATAAGTCAATCCGGCTGGCGAGGCTGTAATGTTTGCATTGGCACCTTGGCATATGGTTGCTACACCCGTGATTTGTGCTGTCGGCAATGACCATGCTGTAATATTATAACTGCTCGTTCCGATACAACCATTAGCTGCGGTTACAGTTACCGTATAGGCGCCACCGTTAGTTACGTTAAGTTGTTGTCCACTGTTTCCATTCGACCAAGAATAATTGGTATAGCCTGCGCCCGCGTCGATAGTAGCATTGTTGCCAGAACAGAATCCTACCGGTCCAGTAATAACTGCATTGGTAAATGGTAAGGAATTAAATAGAACATTCGTATTACCAGTACATCCATTCGCATCAGTAACAATAACGCTATAATTTCCAGTAGTAGATACAGAAATAGTAGATGTGGTAGCACCGTTACTCCAGGCGTATGTATTAAATGGTGAACTAATTCCTAAAGTGGAAGAAAGTCCTTGACAAGCACTCAAATTTCCTGTGATAGCAGGAGTAGGATTATTATTTACACTCACCACTTGATTCGCTGTTCCACTACATCCATTTCCGTCGGTTACTGTAACCGTATAAGTTCCTGCCACATTTGGTTGAATCGAATTATTGGTAGATCCATTAGACCATAAATAAGTCAATCCGGCTGGCGAGGCTGTAATGTTTGCATTGGCACCTTGGCAAATTGCAGTTACACCAGAAATTGAAGGAAGTGGAGGAGAATAAACCGTGATAAGCTGACTTGTACTTCCAGTACATCCATTTGCATCCGTAACGGTAACGGTATAAGTGGTTCCTATAGAAACATTAGTCGTTGGAGTAGAAACGCCTGTCGACCAACTGTAATTCGTATAAGGAAGTGTAGTGGATAATACTGAATTAATACCTTGACAAAAAGCAAAATTTCCTCCAATGACTGGTGCCGGATTTGAATTCACGGTTAAGTTAAAGGTGTTGGTCGCTGTACATCCATTAACATCTGAAACAGTAATGGTATAAATTCCATTACTTCCAGCTGAAATAGTAGAAGTTGTTTGTCCTCCCGACCAATTGTATTGACTGAATGGAACGGTAGTTGATAAACTAGAACTTAATCCCTGACAAATTGTATTGTTTCCTGTAATTGTTACTGTCGGATTGTTATTTACAACTATTACTGTTGAAGTAGGCGATGGACAAAATCCGGGTGCGGTAGGAGTTGCTGTATAAGTACCACTTGCATTAACCGTGATGCTTTGTGTTACAGCTCCTGTTGACCAAAGTACACTTGGTGAAGATGCAGTAAGTGTTACATTGCTTCCTTGACAAAAAGTTAATGGGCCCGATGCTGCAACGTTAAGTGTTAAACCTGCAAGTAAATTGGTGTTTACAGTGTTTGTTGCAGCCGTACAATTTCCACCAAATGAAACAGTACACTGATAGGATCCTGCACTAAAAACAGTAATGTTTTGTGTGGTGGCTCCATTCGACCATAGATAACTTACACCTGGAGTTGCCGAAAGTACTACACTATCACCAGGACAAAAAGAAAGCGGACCACTGGGTGTGATGGTGGCAACGGAATTAACAAATTGAACATAGATAAGAGCAGAAAAAGCAAAACATAAAGGCGGATTTGCAATGGATGTATAATAAATTCCGGGTTGCGTAATCCATATGGAGTTCGTGGTATCACCGGTAGACCATAATGGAGGACGACAAGCATTTACTTCTAATTTGATAGAATCTCCTTGACAAAAATAAAGCGTGTCAACAACCTGTGTATATTGTCCGGATGTGGCAAGGACAGGAATTTGACCAACAGATTGGAATGAATTCCCCTCTAGAAATACGCCCGAGTCAAAGGCCCCATCACAAAAATCTTGAACCGCTAATTTAATATGATAAGTTTCGCATGGACAAACTTGAGTTGCTGCAGTAAGAACAGTTGTCATTCCATCATATTGTACTGCAGTGCCACCTGTATTATCTCGGAAATAAGCACAATTTGTACAGGGTCCAGACGGGGAAGTCCCTCCAGGAGCCGATCCATTATTCACATTATTAATTGAAATTGGAATAGTTGTTCCTGGTACTAATGCAATATTCTTCTTTCCAACAATGCCTGGCCCATTAATAAAAAATCCAAAAAAGTCATTACATCCAGTATTCACATAATCATGATATTCTTCGGATGCCCATACATAACGAAATCGAACAGAGTCGGTAGCTACCGTAAAATCAAACTGAATTACAGCAGCATCCTGTGGATTGGTACCTGTGGGATGAAGACCATTTAAATCAGCGTCAGAACCAGACGGATTATCTACACCAGAGCCACTAGCGTTATTGGGTCCTATTGCATTAGCAACTCCACCAGAAGTAATTAATACTCCACTACCAATTCCTACATTACAAGCACCTATACAGTTAAAACTACCTCTTGCTGTATTTGTTCCAGTAAAAGTAATATTACTCGCGCTTACCCCAGGCCCCAATAAAATATTTTGAACGAGTTGTGTAACTGTCGGACCAGAAGTAACAGTTAATTGAGCTTTCGTTTGACTAGCTAGACAAACAAAAAGAAATACAGAAGAGACTGCAAAGAGTATCCTTTTATTCATGTTGTAAGGATTTATTACTCAAATGTAAGTTTAATTTTTGGAATAGCATAGCCTTGGGAGTCCAGAGTGTATACGATTACACGATTTTTAGACGAAATAGTTTCGTTTAGGTGTGAATAGCAACTGGATTAGGATTGGCTTTTTTCTGAAAAAATAGGCGGAAATGTTGGCTTTTTGATAGAAAGTGAGGTTAAATAACGGAGAGTAATCGAATTGATAAATCCTGCAACTATTTATTTTTCAATTTCTTACATAAAATCCAAATGTATTGGAAATACAAAAGCCTATGGTATCAACCATAGGCTTTTAAATATTGGGTTTAATTAAACAGATTCAGCGAGAATAATCACCTTATTGTTCAGTAATTCTACCACACCACCTGACAATTCAAAGGTTTCAATACCATTAGCAGTTTTCACTTTAACGGTACCATTTACCAAGGTGGAAATGATGGATGCGTGATTCTCGAGCATTTGAAATCGACCATGTGATCCAGGTACCATGATTTCACTCACTTCGCCTTCAAATACTTTTTTCTCTGGTGTTATTATTTCAAGATGCATGCGTCGATTTTTTTTAAATCTCTAAATTATTTGGTTTCAGCAATCAATTTCTTTCCTTTTTCGATAGCATCTTCGATATTTCCAACCAAATTAAATGCTGCTTCAGGATATTCATCTACTTCGCCATTTAAAATCATTTTAAATCCTTTGATGGTCTCTTCGATAGGAACTAAAACCCCTTTCAATCCGGTGAATTGTTCAGCTACGTGGAAAGGTTGTGATAAGAAACGTTGCACACGACGAGCGCGATGTACTACTCTTTTATCTTCGTCACTTAACTCATCCATCCCTAAGATGGCAATGATGTCTTGTAACTCTTTGTAACGTTGTAAAATTTCTTTTACTGCTTGTGCAGTATCATAGTGCTCATCACCTACTACGTCACGAGAAAGAATTCGTGATGTAGAATCCAATGGATCTACCGCTGGATAAATACCTAACTCAGCAATCTTACGATTCAATACTGTGGTTGCATCCAAGTGACTAAATGTAGTCGCTGGTGCCGGATCGGTTAAGTCATCTGCAGGTACATAAACGGCCTGTACAGAAGTGATGGATCCACGTTTTGTAGAAGTAATTCGCTCTTGCATTAATCCCATTTCTGTAGCTAATGTAGGCTGATATCCTACCGCTGATGGCATACGTCCTAATAGGGCAGATACTTCAGATCCAGCTTGTGTAAATCGGAAGATATTATCAATAAAGAAAAGGATATCACGTCCACCGCTTTTCTCATCTCCATCACGGAAATATTCAGCTACGGTAAGACCCGATAAAGCTACACGAGCACGGGCTCCTGGAGGCTCATTCATCTGTCCGAAAACAAGTGTCGCTTGACTCTTTTCTAATTCTTTTAAATCTACTTTCGACAAATCCCAGTCGCCTGCTTCCATGCTATGTTTGAACTCTTCGCCGTATTTAATTACGCCTGATTCAATCATCTCACGCAACAAATCGTTTCCTTCACGAGTACGCTCACCTACACCGGCAAATACGGAAAGTCCAGCATATCCTTTTGCGATATTATTAATCAATTCCATGATCAATACCGTCTTTCCTACACCTGCACCACCGAACAAACCGATTTTTCCTCCTTTGGAGTACGGCTCTAATAAGTCGATTACTTTAATACCCGTGAAAAGAACTTCAGCTTCTGTCGATAAATCTTCAAATCTTGGAGCATCGCGGTGAATAGAAAGTCCGTTTGAATTGTCCACATCGTTGATTCCATCAATGGCTTCTCCAACAACGTTAAACAGACGCCCTTTGATTTTTTCACCAACCGGCATTTTGATAGCAGAACCGGTAGCAACTACTTCCATTCCACGTACTAATCCGTCTGTAGAATCCATTGCAATAGCACGAACAGTATCTTCACCGATGTGCTGCTGACATTCCAAAATAATTTTCTGACCATTTGGTCGGATGATCTCTAGTGCTTCTAATATGTTTGGGAGTTGAATTCCTTCACCTTCAAAGCTTACATCGATAACGGGACCAATGACTTGAACGATTTTACCTTTATTCATGGTTGGGTATTTGAATTTGAGGGTGCAAAAATAGATAAAAAAGCGCACGCAATGAAGTAAAACCTATTTTTGCTTCAATATATGTTTATCAACATTTTTACGCAATTTTGTTGATAATAATGGGCTGAAAGCGAAGATGCAAATATATAGAAATATTAACGAATATATTAAACCTCAATATCCTATAGTTACTGTTGGGACTTTTGATGGCGTACATATCGGTCATAAAATGATCCTCGAACGTCTGTCCGCTTTAGCAAAAGAAAAGGGCGGAGAGGTCGTTTTGCTCACTTTTTACCCACATCCACGAAAAGTTTTGTTTCAAGATTCAGCTCAATTGGAAATGATTACATCGCTGGATGATAAGATTTCATTGATGAAGCATTTTGGCGTAAATCATCTTGTTATTCAGCCATTTACGATTGATTTCTCAAAGATGGAATACGAGGATTTCGTGAAAAATATTTTAGTAGAGAAGTTAGGGGTTAAAACCTTGGTCATCGGCTACGATCATCAGTTTGGTCATCAACGAAAAGGTTCCATGCATGAGCTTGAAAAAATGGCTCCCCAATTGGGATTTGAAGTGGAGGAGATACCAGAGCAAGATATCGATGCCATTGCGGTAAGTTCCACTCGAATTCGAAATGCACTCAAAAGAGGAGAAGTGAATATTGCAGCTCATTTATTAGGCTACGATTACCGACTTTCAGGACGAGTAATTAAAGGGAAACAGCTTGGTCGTACCCTTGGATTTCCTACTGCAAATATGCAGTGTAATGATCCCGATCAATTAGTTCCCGCAAATGGTATTTATGCCGTCATGGTAGAGTGGGAAGGGAATATGTTGAAAGGAGCTTTGAGCATCGGTCATCGTCCCACATTCGACAATGGCGATCGAACCATCGAAGTACATATTTTGGGATTTGATGAAGATATTTATGGAGAAGCTATCACCCTTCATTTTAGACATTACCTCCGACCCGAGCTTAAATTTCATTCGGCTGAAGACCTAGTTGCACAGATGCATAAAGACAAAGAACAATGTTATGAATTGCTTCGTTAAAGCAATAAAAGCCGACAAAAGTTATTTACATTTCTCTTTTGAATAATATTTTATTTTTTTCGTTAAGTCCTTGTTGTCCTGCTTAACTTCACCATTCATGTTGAATCCAACCATTTCCTTTTTTTTCTTTTTCTTCGTACTGGCTATCCAAAGCCAAGGGCAAACTTTGTTGGATACCCTAATGCTCAGTCAGCAAAAAACATTTAAATCTGTTGCCACTGCATCCCTAATTCCAGATTCTGTTTTTAAACTCGATTTGAGTAAACAAAAACATAAAGTGGTTCCAGAAGAAATTAGAAATTTTAAAAACTTGCAGGTTTTAAGGTTGTCAAGAAATAGATTGAAAGAGATTCCTGAATGGATTGGAGAGTTGAATAATTTACAAGTGCTGGATCTGAGTTACAATAATCTAAAAGTATTACCCGATTCCATAGGTAATTGCACAAATTTAGTTCACTTGGGATTGAATCGAAATGTGATGGAGACTTTACCACATACCATAGGTCGATTGGAATTTTTAGAGGTCATTGAATTGTGGGATAATGAAATTATCGCACTTCCCGATGAAATTAAGCACTTGCATAATTTAAAAACCTTGGAGTTAAGAGGGATTTTATTTTCAAAGGAAGAACAAGATCAAATTTATAATTTATTGCCCGAAACCAATGTGTTTTTTTCACCCAGTTGTAATTGTAAAAATTAGTGGTTTAGATGAACGGCTTTTCAAATTGTAAAGATAATTTGATAATATTGTTGATCCTATTTAATTTAAATAATGTACGCACCTTTACATTACAGTGTTAAAGACAAAGAGCAACTTTTGTCTTTTATCAAAGAGTTTCCCTTTGCGGTTTTTATTTTGAAGGAAGAAGAATTTCCATTGGCAACACATATTCCCATAGAAGTAGTGATGGAAGGGGATAAATTGTTTTTGTACGGACATATTTCTAACATGAACCCACAAGCTGCTTTTATTGGGAAGGATGGAGTGAAGGCTTTGATGGTTTTTTCTGCTGGTCATACTTATGTTTCATCTTCTTGGTATAGTCATCCTAATGTTTCTACCTGGAATTATAGAGCAGTGCATGTTAGTGGAAATTTATTCGAGCTTTCTTTAGATGAGTTCAAAGCGCATTTGTATCGGATGCAAAGTTTTTATGAAAAAGGTCAAGCACAACCCAATTTAGCAGAAAATTTACCTGATGGACTTTTCGAAAAATTTATCAAAGCCATTCGCGGATTTAAAATTGAAGTGGTAAAGATGGAAGGTGCCTGGAAACTCAGTCAAAATAGAAATGAGAAAGATCATCAAGCAATCATTGAAGAATTGCAAAAATCGGAGGATGCAGGAGCGCAGGAAATTGCGAAAGAAATGAAAAAGAGAAGTTGATTTTTTGTTGATGGATTATTTATTTATCAATTTTCAAAATTGATTTATAATAAATTTTTCTCAAAACATTTACTAGCTTCCACACCTGCATATTGCCCGTAATTAGGAGTAAGATTGTAATTATTTTTAGAATAAAGTTGTATCGCTTCGGGTTGCTTTTCTCCAGTTTCCAAAATGCATTTTTTGTATCCTAATTCTGTTGCCCATTTTTCAAGATCTTTTAAAACGAAAGAAGCAATTCCTTTCCCCCGATATTCTAGTGGAACAAACATTCTTTTTACTTCCATGGTTTGCGAATCCCATTCCTTGATGGCACCACAGCCAATCGCTTCTTCGTTTTCGAAGGCAACCACTACGAATTTTATGCTATCCGATTTATTATACTGCGCATAAAATGCATGATCTTCGCCATCTCTTATTTTTAATTCGAGATCAAGGTCTCGAACTAATAATTGGAAATGAGGATTGTTGGAGTCTGTTCTTTTAAGTATTATCATATAGTAAAGAGAAATATTGATTTTTTTTGATTCTCTTTTCGCTTTGGATTAAATTTATTCAAAGATTAGTTGAGACTTTTATCAAAATACTAATTTTTTTTTGATGATATCCATCTTAATCAGAGATGACAATTTTTCCCACTGCTCTAATTTCATGATTTTCTTTTATTTCATAAAAATAAAGTCCGGCACTTAAGTTCTCTCTCTTCAATATTATTTTACTGCCAAAAATGTGTGTAATAGTCTTACATTTTTGCCCAAATGAATTGTAAAAACTTAGTTCCCCGTTGATGAGTGAAGGTTCAATTTGAAATTCAGTATTTGAAGAAAATGGATTTGGTGAAATTGAAACAATTGATTTTGTCTTATTTTCTACCATTCCAACAGGGATGTTACATGTCGGACCAATTACAGGAAAATAAGAAGTATCATTTAAACTGAAACAAGTTAATGTAAATCCGCATTCAAAAGGCACTTGCAGAGGTTCAATCAAACCCCTTTCATGTCCTATTCCCTCAATTAAAAATTGTGACCAAGTGTTTCCGGTAAGCATAAATTTTTTTCGATATCCGTAAGGAGTATAGATACTATCTATAGTCGTTACACTTACAGTAGAATCCTCATTATTATAGGTGAGAGGTAGTGTATCGCCAATGTTTAGATTAAAATCATAAAGCAGTATTTCTATAGTATTTCCAGGTGTCAAAATATACATTTGTTTGGCAGATGAACGTAGAAAGAATGAAGGGCTTTGGTTAATATAATTATAGAAATAACTAATGCAATTCGGATCTCCAAAAGATTGAACTGTACCAATCCCTTTTCTAAAAATTTTCTTGTAAATAACAGAGTTTACCGTCGTATCTCCATTGCTGTAATAGTTGTAGTCTTCATATTGAATACAAGTAGGACTCGGAAAAGCACAACTACTGTTTATTTGCCAGTTGGGATTGTTTTGCAAATAGTCGTTTGTTTGAGAAAGCACGAGTGAATTAACCATAAAAAAGATAACTAATAGCGAGTAAATAGAAAGTCTTGATTTCATAATTGAAGGATTAAACTAAGCTTATTCAAAAGTAAGTATAAATACAATTCCAGTTACTTTTAAGAATTGGTTTTTTGCATCTATCTTTATCTCCTTATAATATAGTATTGGATCAAGACAAAACGTTATCACCAGGTCGACTAGCCTGGGTAAAACTAAAGCATCATAAGTCGGCCATGTTCGGTTTGACGGTGATTGCCCTTTCCATTTTCGTTGCTGTGTTTTGCTATGTATTGGTTCCCGATAATAGCCCTGATTCCAACTCGATGAATCTTCAAGTGAGTCTGCAACCTCCAGGAACTTCCATTTCCTTTTTGAAAATTCCAAAGCAACATGATCAGGAAAAATCTTTATTGAGTAAATGGATGAGCGGAAATCCATCCACCCATAAACTCATTCCTTTATACGACTGGAAAGTGCAACGCGATTCACTTTTTTATAGGGAATATTCGGGCGATTATTCCATTCCGGGCGAATCGGGTGTGGTGCCATTAGCGAGTTTGAAAGAAAAGAAAAACATTGTCGCAAATTCAAAAAGTGTGACCTCTGCTAGTCAGTTCATCTCGAAAAAAACATTTTATTTAGGCACGGATCGATTTGGTCGGGATTTATTAAGTCGATTGATGGTAGCCACTCGAGTATCTTTATCGGTGGGATTAATTGCTGTTGTCATCTCCTTATTTATTGGAATCGGATTGGGTTCTCTAGCCGGATATTACCGCGGATGGGTCGATAAAATTATTTTATGGTTCATCAATGTGATCTGGTCAATTCCCACATTATTATTGGTGGTCGCCATCACCATGGCATTAGGAAAAGGTTTTATTCAGGTCTTCATTGCGGTTGGACTCACCATGTGGGTGGAGGTAGCTCGATTAGTTCGCGGACAATTTTTCTCTTTACGTGAACAACAATATGTAGAAGCGGGCCGGGCATTAGGATTCAATGATAGTCGGATTATTCTCCGGCATATTCTTCCAAACATTATTGGACCCGTCATTGTGATCGCAGCTTCTAATTTTGCATCAGCCATTTTGCTTGAAGCTGGCTTGAGCTTTTTAGGGATGGGTGCACAACCGCCAACTCCAAGTTGGGGGATGATGATCAAAGAAAACTATTCCTACATTGTTGTCGATGCCGCTTGGTTAGCCATTTTCCCTGGGGTAGCCATCGCTCTAATGGTGCTTTCATTTACATTATTGGGGAATGGTTTGCGGGATGCTTTCGATACCCGAAGCACTTAAAAAATCACTTCGGGACGAACCGATTTTTGCTGCCCTCGAAAACCTCAGGCAGCAAAACAGCCCCGTTTGCTATCGGGGGAGAAACAGAAACAGAGCGTGGAATTCTAATTGTAAAATAGCGCACTCGCACCGCTTCTCTCACTGATAAAGGCGTGCTTTCTTTGGTTATACCGACTCTACATATTAGATTATCGAATGTCTTAAGATTTATAGAATGTAAGTCGGCAATCCACAATTCAATTCATTGATGGAATCTAATTCTCGATGTTACACTTTCATTTCATGTAAAAGAACAAGGCAAGTAAAATAGGACTTGAATCTAAATTTAAAACTAAAATTTATTTAACAGATATCCGAAGAACTTCTCGCCGTGAAATTCACTCTTATAAAAAATAGAGCCCATAAAAAAAGACCACCTCATAGAGATGGTCTTTTCTATAC
>JBJXGU010000173.1:0-11360 GCA_046160245.1 Bacteroidia bacterium | reverse complement strand
CAGAGAGCGGAATTTTACATCAGATGGAAAAATCATCTCCTGGAAAAACATTTATTCCAGCACCTCCAAATAATAATTGTGCATGCAATGATTGTCCGCACATGAAATTAAATACGCTTGAAAAAGTTTATTTATGTTTAAAGCACGAACTACCCGAAGTGCAAATTGATCCTTTATTGTTTGAAGATGCACTTAGACCACTTCAACGCATGTTAGAAATTAGTGCGAAGCTATAATTTATATTACGTAATACCAGTTTTCTATTATATGTCATCAAATTATTTAAGCCTAAAAGGATGCATAATTAGAGAAATAAATATTAATAAACAGTAATATTGTAAGGAATGGCGCGGAGGCCGTCCACGCAACAGTGCGAACCGATTTTTGCTGAACCGATGAAGTAAAGAAATAGCACAAAAGATTGTTCAGTGGTTGCGAAAGAAAGTAGAAAGCATAAACCGCAAAAATTGGTTGGTGTTGGGTGGCGTGCTTTCTTTGGTTACTTTCTTTTCACGCAAAAGAAAGTAACAAGTAATTTAGAACTAGAATATTAATTAAAAAACTAAAATATTTATTACAAAAAGTTGTGAACTACTTAACACTCATCTGTATAATATAAAATTCAGTGATAACGAAAATAACTTATCAGCAAAAAAATATTATAACTATTTGCACTATTTAATATTTATGATTAGTATAATAGAATAATCTACGGTGATATTACAATTGTACCTAAATTTTTGGTGTACTTTGTGTTAAACAGCAGATAAAACAAGCTGTAAACATCAAAATCATATAGTATTTAACATTTAGTATTGCTTCCGTAATTGTTGAACCAGTATATTAGCATTCTCTATGAAAAAAATATTCTTTTTACTTCTTCTTTTATCGTCAGTAGTATTTGGCCAAGTAGATGGTCCAATGAAATACTATTACGCCAGCGGAAAATTAAGTTCGGAAGGTAATTTTAAAAACGGACAGCCGGATGGTTACTGGAAATCTTATTATGAAAATGGAAATGTTAAATCAGAAGGAAATCGTGTGAATGGACAACTCGATAGCTTATGGAGTTTTTATAATGAAGAAGGAAAAAAAACTTCGGATATCCATTACCGTAATAATATAAAAAGTGGATGGCAGTATGATTATTTTCCAACCGGTAAAGTTTATATTCAACGCTGGATGGTGAATGGTATTACAGACAGTATTGCACATTATTATCATGAGAAAGGATATTTAGAAAAAACAATTTTACTAAATGGAGGGTTAGAAGATGGGATTGCAAAAGAATTTTCAGAGGAAGGAAGAATTATTACCCTTACTACGTATAAGAATGGATTTTTTGTTAAACAAGATAAAATAAATCGTTACGATAAGTTTGGTTTCAAACAAGGAGCTTGGAAAGAATTTTACCCATCAGGAGTTGTTAAGGAAGATGGAGTTTGGAAAGATGATATGAAGAACGGCGTGTTCAGATGGCTGAGCCCAGATGGAATTGTATTGAGAATGGAAGTGTGGAAGAAAGGAGAATTAGTGCAAGATGAATTAGCGAATGTTAAATTAGATATTAAACGCGACTATCATAATAACGGTCGACCAAAAAGTTCTGTTAATATCATCAATGGAGTAAAAGAGGGTGTTTACAGAGAGTTTGATAAAGAAGGAAATATTACCATCAGCAAACTTTACGATAAAGATAAAGTGTATGCAGAAGGCGGAACCGTAGATGCACAAGGAAGACAACAAGGAAAGTGGAAGTATTTTTATAAAGATGGAAATACGAAGTGGGAAGGGAGTTTTAAAGATGGATTAAGAGATGGTCCTTGGGTATTTTATTATGCGAATAAACAAATTCAGCAGCAAGGAAATTATTCAAAAAACAAACCCGATGGAAACTGGAAATGGTTTTATCCCGATGCAAAATTGTTGCGCGAGGAAAATTATTCGGGCGGAACAGAGAATGGTGCGAGTTCAGAATTTGATGAACAAGGAAATATCATTGCGCAAGGTAATATGGTTGATGGAAAACGTGATGGGAATTGGAAATATAAAAATGGTGAATACATTGCCGAAGGAAATTATGTGGAAGGAAACCAAGACGGCATGTGGATTCAACTTTATGCAGATGGAAAAAAAGCTTTTGAAGGAGAATATTTTGAAGGATTAGAAAACGGAGTCCACAATTTTTATTTTAAAAATGGCAAACCCAAGGAAGAAAGAAAATATCGCCTTGGTTTAAAAGAAGGTGACTGGAAAGTTTGGGATGAAAGTGGCGAACTACTTTTAACCACAACTTATGAGCGTGGTGAAGTGAAGAAAATGGAAGGGGTGAAAGTTAAATAAAAAAAATTCTTAATAACAGTAACCATTTTTATGAAATAAAAAATCCTTTTGTTATTTGTAAATTATGCTAAATAAAAATTAATTAGACAAACAGCAGTATTGAAAAAAGTTAATTTAGAAGAACGTGGAGGAGAAGAACTCTTAACGCTGTAATATAATTTTTTCCACTTTTACTGAACTTTTACTCGTTAAGTAAATAAAATAAGTACCCGGAGCTTCATTCTTTAGGTCAATGATTAATTCTGTAGACTGATCTTCTGTAACGGGCTTTTCAATTACCAATTTTCCGTAGCCATCAACAATTCGTATTATAGATGCATCCTGGGTATTACCTTGAAATAAAACAGTTAAAATACCATTGGTGGGATTTGGCCATACTCTGAATGAAAAATTTTCCCCATAACACAATGTAGCGATGGTGGGAGAATAAGAAAACGAGCCATCATAGTCAACTTGTTTAAGTCGGTAGTATTTATTAAATCTTGAGGGATACTCATCCACCCAAGAATAAGACAATTGCTGATTGCTGTTTCCCGCCCCTTTTTCTTTTCCTATTTCCTCAAATGTTATCCCGTCTGCACTGCGTTCTATATAGAAAAAATCATTGTTTTTCTCACTAGCGGTAGTCCACTCTAATACTGTTTTGTTTTCCTCATTGCAAGTGAAACTAAAAGAAAGTAAAACAATAGGCAAAGGGGATACCCGACAAGCCATGATACCACGAAAGTATCCACCCGACACTCCGCCTTTATAAAAAGAAGAGAAATCATCGAGCACATTTGAAAATTTTCTGCAAGATGCTTCCGCCATATCATATCCATCTTGGTTGTTGCCCAGAAAAAGAGAAGAATTAGCAGGTGTTCCATTTAATTCATGGGCATTCATTTGAACGAAAGTAGACCCACTACCAACACCACCAACAAACGGAGCCTGTGCTTGACAAGTAAAGGCAAACAAAATAAAAAACACATTTAATTTATATTTTAACATATGAAATCAAATTAATATTAAGGCGCAGTTCGTACTCCTCGACAACCAAGAGAAAGATCTTGAGAAGATATTATATATTGGCCAAAAGTTCTGTCGGAAGTTTTCAAATTGGTAACACTAAAACCGAAACTGCTACCCCTAACTCCAAAGCCAACGTTACCTGAATTGAGAAGCACACTAGAATTGTAACCGGGCCAATCTGTTATATTCGCATAGCCGTCTGGAGAAATTGCTCCATTCCCATGAGTACCAAGAAAAGCCCTTCCAGTAGGATTTCCAGCTGAAACTACATATTCGAAAAGATTACCCGCCATTTCCATTACACCATAATAAGTGGATCCAGCTTCTTCACGAGTAGTAGTATCATTTGCAAAAGCTCCACAACGAATTGGACGATTCGCAGTATTAGCAATGACACTTGAGAAATAAGCATTGCCTTTATTAGCACCTATTGAAACCGATTCAGAATTACTGCCAGAACTTGTTAAAGAATAATTAGTGCTATGAATGGTAATTTGGCCCCAAGGATATTCATTTGGAACTGGAGTAATTGGACCGCGGCATGCTTTTTCAAATTCAAGCTCCGTCATAGGTCTTAATGCCGCCCAATCAAGGTATGCTAGAACGGATACATTGTATAAATAATTGATCGGTCGGTCGGGAACTGTGGTAGAAAAGTTTGGCCAAGAACCACTAATGTTCAGACCATAATTTCCAACAAAAGCAACGTTACTCAATAATAAAGCTTGCGCGCTTGTAATGGTATTTAAAAAATCAACCCACTGCTTATGAGACATCTCGTATTTCATAATATAAAAGTCATTATAACCTTTCGGAAACGCTGCTGGTATAGGTCCGTTTTGATCGCCGTTAGAGGAACTACCTAGATAATACAAGCTATTATTTACGGTTGCTACATGAATTTGGCCTTCAGAAGATACAAGATAAGGATTCGCTGTAGAAGGATACTTATAAAAAGCCCCAGATTCAGTCCCTCCAGAACCAAGATAAAATGGTTCCTCATTAATGTGAACCATTTCGACGGCGAACACCCGTAATTCCACTTCAAAATTATCGTTAAGCCCATCGGTACCATAATTCCATTGCAACATCACATCTGTTAAACTAAAAGTTCCACTTCCAACCGCGCTCCTGTAAATAAAAGCACCTTTCCCATCACCAGAAGGATCAATGGAGGAACCTGTAGGATTTATATGATGAGAAGAGGTTGTACTAAGTGTTGCATGCTGCCAGTTACCTACACCAGAACCTGCAACACACGTTCTATATTTTACAAAGACCCAACTAGCGTCTCGGTTTAGTGGCGGAGTATTTAAACGCCACGAATTATTCCAGCTGATGTTAAATTTAACTTTAACATTGTTGTTAACAGTATCAACACTAGTAAAACTAATATTGGTTACCGATAAGTTATTGGCAAAAACAGGAAGGATAGCAATAAAAAAGAAAAAAGTAAAACCAGTTTTTAGGATCATGTTTTCGAGGTGTTTCAACATAATTATTTAATATTTAGAGACCTTTTTAACGACGAAAAAAACTAAACGTTTCTTTTTTTAAATAATAAGAAACTGTAAATCAATAAGAAACTGTAAATCAATAAGAAACATACAAATAAAAAGCAACTAAAGGAATAGAATACAACGACCACTATTTTTTATAATGGAAAACCTAAAGAAGAAAGAAAATAGCGCTTAGGTTTAAAAGAAGGTGATAGGAAAGTTTGGGACGAAAGTGGCGAACTACTTTTAACCACCACTTACGAGCGCGGTGAAGTGAAGAAAATGGAAGGAGTGAAAGTCAAATAAGGCTATTCTTTTTAGTTATTCTGGTATTTAAGACATTTTTATTTTAATTATTACAAGTAAAGATGGGGTTATGTCGGCAACCCGACAATTTTTTGATATAAACCTTCCGACCTTGCACTCGAATTAAAAACGATGAAAAGAACAATTCTATTTATTCTGCTAGCCTTTGTGTATACATGGAGTGCGGCTCAAACAGATCAAGAAAGAAAGGTAAACTATAATATTGAAAATAATTTAGCCATTCAAGGATATGATCCTGTTGCGTATGTTAAATCAAAAAAAGCCATAGAAGGCAACAAGGAAATTGTAGCCTCTTACAAAGGAATTAACTATCGGTTTTCTTCAACCGAAAACTTAGCGCTTTTTAAACAATCACCAAGTACTTATGAGCCAGCTTATGGAGGATGGTGCGCTTATGCGATGGGAAATTCGGGAGAAAAAGTGGAGGTAGACCCTGGCACATTTAAAGTGATAGAAGGAAAAATATATTTATTCTACAACTTCTATTTCAATAATACTTTGAAGTCGTGGAATAAAATGGAACCAGAATTAAAAGCAAAGGCCGAAAAGAATTGGAATAAAATTATTACCAAAAAATGAAAAACAAATTCAAATACCTAGATGTTACAGCTAAAGGCGTTGCGTCATTCATTATGTTACAAACCTTGTATTTTAAATTTTCGGCGAGTCCGGAATCGGTATATATTTTTTCTACGCTCGGAATGGAGCCCCTTGGAAGAATTGGAACAGGAGTAGGCGAATTAATAGCCTCAGCATTATTACTTATTCCGCGAACAACATGGTTGGGCGCTTTAGGCGCTATTGGATTAATGAGCGGCGCTATCTTTTTTCATTTCACAAAACTGGGCATTGAAGTAATGAACGACGGCGGACAGCTGTTTATATATGCGTGTTTAGTACTTTTATGTGCAGGATATTTATTGATTAGAAATAAGCAAGTACCGCTGGCGTTATTTAATAAGGGAAAATAAAACAGGATGAAAAATAAAACAATATTAACGGCTGTAATTCTAGTAGCTCTTACTACATCAAAGTTAAAGGCGCAAGGCTGTAGCGATGCTGGAGTTTGTTCTGTGGGATCATCACATGTAGTTGGTGGTGATAGTAGTGAAGTAGAACGAGCAGCTTCGTCTGTTTCACTCACCACATCTTTGGGAATGGGCGAGCAAGGTACTACCGTATTACAAGTGATCCCAGAATTAAACATAGGGATACTCAAAAATTTATCGTGGCAAGCACGAATTCCTTTTATGTCGATTAGCGGAAACCTTGGAGAGGTATCGGGTATAGGCGACATCGTAACCGGACTAAATTTTGAATTAAACAAAAACGCAACTTCAATCACCTCACTTTATGCCGGCGTAAAAATTCCGCTGAGCGAATCAAACGAGCAAGAAAAAAATAGGTCATTGCCGATGCCTTATCAAGTAGGACTCGGAACATTCGATTTTCTTGGTGGAATAAGTCACCGGATGAATAATTTTCAAGCAACTATCGGTTATCAACATGTTCTTGACAATGGAAATAAAAATCGATTTACGAGAGCCATGTGGTCTGATAATGCAGATGCTCAAAAATATTTTGAATCGGATGGATTTATTCGCGGAAACGATGCCTCATTTAAATTGGAATATCATTTCGACATGAATAAAGTGAAAATAGCTCCGGGAGTGTTGGCGATCTACAGATTAAATAAAGATCAAGCTTTAGACGCAAATTTTGTTCATCAAGACATTAAAGGATCGGATGGCGTCACTTTAAATATTGTTGGAATTGCTAACTATGAAATCGGAAAAAAATCAACCCTACGTTTTCAATTAGGATTTCCTGTCATCGTACGAGAAGTGAGGGCGGATGGATTGACACGCAGTCTCGTCTTAAATCTTGGATATTATATCAACTTGAATTAAATTATGGAAATAAAAGATACATCCAAAGAAGTTTTACATCAACTCGTAGAACTAATTGATGATTTGGATAACGAACAATTTGCTCGACCTCTTTCTTTATTATCAGGAAATACCATTGGCAAACATATTCGACATATCATAGAATTGTATGATCAACTTTTGATAGGTTACGATTCAGGTATCATTAATTACGATGATCGTAAAAGAGATTTGCGAACGGAAACAGAAACGAATTATGCAATTGATAAACTGGAGTGCATTATATTTACTTGTGAAAACAAATCTGACAAGCCCGTACAATTGATGTTGGACTATTCCATTGATAATGTGGTAAACGATACGGTTAATTCATCTTACAAAAGAGAGTTAGCCTATAATATTGAACACGCCATTCATCACATGGCAATTATAAAAATGGCCGTTGAAAATTCTTTTTCTGGAATTATATTGGATAATACATTTGGCATCGCTCCATCTACTATTAGATTTCAAAAAGAATGTGTACAGTAACGTATTTACCTTTAGAAAATGGAGGATTCATTTTAACCTCTAATCGCGATGAGAAGACGCTTAGAAAGCCCGCACTACCACCAAGTAAGTACCAGCTGAATAACACGGCTGTATTTTTTCCAAAAGATCAACAAGCTGGAGGGACATGGATTGTTACATCTCATCATCAATACACTTTGTGCTTATTAAATGGCGCCTATGTAAAACACGAGCGAAAAGAAAACTATAAATGGAGTCGAGGCCAAGTGCTACTCGATTTCTTTCACTATAGCGATATACAACTATTTTTAAAGGAGTATGACTTTGTCGATATAGAACCCTTTACATTAATCATTGTGGAGGAAAAAGAAAGAAGAGGTTTATATCAATTGGTTTGGGATGGAGAAAACATCCATCTTGAAAAAAAAGATGCAGAGAAAGAAAATATTTGGTCGTCTGTAACTTTGTATGAACCTCAAGTGATCCAAGCACGAAAAAAATGGTTTGATACGTGGCTGGAGGAACACCCACTCGAAAAAAGAAATGAAATTACCGACTTCCATCGATTTGGTGGAGAAGGGAATCCAGAAAGCAATATATTGATGAACCGAAATAATATTATAAAAACGGTGAGTATTACATCCGTAATAAGTAGTCAAGATGAAACAACCATGCAGTACTTCGACATACTTGCTGATCAGGAATATAAAATTCGAATTCTATAATTGGAAACTTCACCAACAGTAATATTGAGAGATAAAAGGAATCTTGTGATTCCGCAACTTCCTTTGTGGATGGTGCGTATTGTTAATTATGAGTATTGGCCTTTCCAACTGCTGTTTTTCCCTAGTGTTTTTTATTGGATATTGTTAAGCATTAGAGCGCGCTCACTCGTTTATTTTACAGCGACAAATCCAGCTATCGACTTGGGTGGATTTTTTGGTGAGTCAAAAATTAATATTTTAAATAAGGTGAGCGGCAAGTATAAACCACGAACACTTTTGATCGACAAGAATTTGACTTCTGCACATATTTTACATAAAATGGCTTCTGAAAAAATCTCGTTTCCTGTCTTCTGTAAACCCGACAAAGGGGAGATGGGCTTTATGGTTCAAAAAATTAATGACTCAGTCGAGTTAGGAGAATATTTAAAAATATGTCCGAGCGAAATACTGATTCAAGAGTTTGTTAATTATTCCATCGAGTTAGGTATTTTGTATTATCGATTTCCGAATGGGAAATCTGGAATTACCTCCATTGTAGAAAAGGAATTTATGAGTGTAGAGGGAGATGGACAATCGACGGTGGAAGAGTTGATGCATAAAAAGGATAGATCAAGATTTCAAATTAAACGATTTAGCGAAGAGAAAAGAGAATTGTTAAAAAGCATTCCACCAGCAAATCAAAAAATAGTATTGGAACCCGTCGGGAATCATTGTAAAGGCACGCGATTTATCAATGGAGAAAAACTCATCAATAAAAAACTAGTTTCCGTATTTGATGAAATCACATCTACCATGGATGGTTTTTATTTTGGACGATTTGATTTAAAAGTTAAATCCATTGATGATTTGTATAGAGGCGAAAACATAAAAATTTTGGAGGTAAACGGAACAACGAGTGAGCCAGCACATATTTATGGAGAGGGAATGACGCTATGGAACGTATATCGAGATATTTTTCACAACATGAAAATTGTAAATGAAATCGCTATTGAAAACCATCGTTGCGGAATTAAATACATGTCGATACGCGAAGTGGTAAACGTCGCTTCACATCATTTTAAAATGAAGCGGAAATATGGGAATTGATATTTTCTTTTCTTTTTTACTTGCCACTGTGATCAGTTTTATGGGTTCTTTGCAACCGGGATTAGTAAATATGGGTGTGCTTTATGCGGGATATCATCGTTCTCGAAGTGCGGCCATAAAAATGGCTATTGGTGGCGTTTTACCAGAAATAATTTATTCGGCAATAGCATTATTTCTTTATATGAAGGCAGCTGAATTTTCCTATATAAAAGAAGGGCTGAACATTTTATTTATTCCTCTTTTATTTATTGCGGGAATTTATCTCTTAGCAAAGAAAGCATCGAAAGAAAAATCTACCAATTTTAATGATCATGATTTTACAAATGGCTTTATGATAGGTATGGTAAATCCATTGTTAGTTCCTTTTTGGTTGATCTGGATACAGCAAGTGGTGCAACGAGGTTATTTGGAGTTAAACAATTTTTATACTCAAGTTGCTTTTGTTGTGGGAACCGCAGTGGGTGCATTCATTTTGCTCTTGGTGGTTGCATTTAACACCGAAAAATATAAAACACAACTTGAAAAAATATTGAAGGGAAGGCTCAATTTCTTACTTGGACTTATTTGTATTATTTTAGCATGCGTAGAACTATTCCGTCTACTCGTGGAATGAGTCAAGAAACGCAATATTGGCATTTACGTAACCATAAATTATTTTCTGTTTTAACAAATGCACAAATCGATGATTTGTGCATCATGACTCGATATAAGAAAGCTTCGAAAGGTGAAATCATTTATTTTGCAGACGAACCCGAGAAACGCATTTTTATTCTAAAGAAGGGAACAATAAAAATTTGTGAGCATGATGAGAAGGGAAATGAAGTTGTAAAGGAATTGTTGATGCAAGGCGATCTTTTTGGAGAGATCAGTCTAGATCAAGGAAAGGGAAACGCCGAATATGCTCAAGCGATTTCGCAAGATGTAGTTATCTGTTCTTTTCGCCTAGTTGATTTCGAGCATTTACTTGAAAGCTATCCAGGCATTGCACTTAAATACACCAAATTGGTTGGATTTAAATTCAAAAAATTGAAAAATAGTTACAACAATCTTTTTTTTAAAGATGTTAAAACTCGACTTATTCATTTTTTACTCGATTGGGCTGAGCGAGAAGGTCAACAGGAAGAATCGAAAGTTATTTTAAAAAACTATTTAACGCATCAAGACATTGCAGGCGTGATTTGTTCTACTCGACAAACGGTTACACAACTAATCAATGAATTAGAGGCAAACAATATTATTTCATATGGACGGAAGGAAATAATACTTGAAAGTGTTGAAAAACTTTCTTCCTTGAAATAATTAGTGATCCAGTCGCCTGTTTTCAGATCATACATTTAAAAAAATCTTTTCAGATTAAATCAGTTAAAATATTATTTTTCAATTTATTATGGTGTGTTTTCAGCCATAAAAACTCAGTTAAATTATTTCAGGGTATAGAGTGTAACTTCATTAGGATAAAGTCGTTAGAATACAAGGGAAACGAGTATAAATCAAATTTTTTAATGAAACAAAGTACACAAAATCAATATGCTATAAAACAATCTAAGCTTTTCGTTTAGCCAAATAAAGAGAATGAATAATCCGAAGTTAGAAAAGCAGTGCGCCCCCTATTTTAATCATCCCAGTCATCAGATGATGAATTCTGAGTTATTACAGACGATCAGTCAAACTTATGATGAGTTTTTAGGGACACAAGAAAGATTAGAAGCGAGAATAGTGGAATTGGAAGAAATGCTTTTGAAAAGTAATTCAATTTTAACGCAAACTACCTCTAATTTATCAGTAGAAAAATCGACCACAGAAAGTAAATACAAAGAACTGTTTGAAAAAATGGCGGATGGTATTTACAAGAGTACGGTAGAAGGAAAATTTATTGATGTCAACCCTGGCTTGGTAAAGATGCTCGGCTATGATAGTATTGAAGAACTGTTAGCAATTGATATCAAGAAAGATTTATATTTTGAAGAAAG
>JBJXGU010000172.1:0-11514 GCA_046160245.1 Bacteroidia bacterium | reverse complement strand
ATAGAAAGGTCCGATGCCCAGAATATTCACCCATGGACTTCCTGCAGGAATTAACTTTCTATAGATTAAACTAAAATTTGGAGCGAGACTTCCACCAGGTATTGTCCAGGTTAACATGGCAGAAGTGGAAGTAATGTTAGAGGCTGGATCTGCTATTGGCGCCTGGCAATTGGTTTGAGCCGATGCCGTGTAGAAGGGCAATAAACACATTAAAATCAATGTGATTTTAATGATAGAATGTAGTGCTTTTTTCATGCTTATTTTGGTTTATGATTTTATTGGTTGAACTGCAATTTAGGGTTAAATTTCGAAATAATTTTTGAATTTGTCAATGAAAGATTGGAAAAGGCAGAAAAAAATTGAATAAAAGCACCTGAAAGTGGCTTTTTATGAAGAATTTTGATAAAGAGAACCATCATTAGGATTAACCCATTATTCCTACCTTTATTAGCAGGTAATTACATAAAAGTTGCAGTATTTGAATTTCCATTGTACCTAAAAATGGTATAGATTTGCACCTAATTAATCCATTCAGTAAAAATGGGGAATTAGCTAATCCCGATAGCTATCGGGAGGCTAGAGCGTCCCGACTTGTCGGGAAGGTCATCAGTTCAGTATCATTGCTCAAGTAAATTTATGGGGAATTAGCTCAGTTGGCTAGAGCGTTTGCATGGCATGCAAGAGGTCATCGGTTCGACTCCGATATTCTCCACTACTTATTAATTTAACCAACACCTACTTCAGATTTTTCTGGCGTATCAATTTTTGTAAAATATGTTTTATGTATATATCATTTATTCAAAATTAATTGATCAATATTATATTGGATCTACAGCAAACCTTATTGACAGGTTGTATCGTCACCGCAATTCAGGAAGTAAATCAACGAAAAAAGTAAAGGATTGGGAGCTTTTATATTCGAAAGAATTTGAATCAAGAAAACTAGCCGTTCAAGCTGAAATGAAAATTAAGGCAATGAAGAGCAGAGAGTATATTTCACAATTAATTCAATCTAAACCAAAATAAACTAATTTGTTGAGATTCGATTCTTTTCCTGAAGCGAAGGTCATCGATTCGTTGCGAGGCTTCGTGACCGGAATTCTCCACGCTAATATTCAACACTTTACGGATGCTTTCTGTAAAGTGTTTTTTGTTTAGTATTTTATTTACTCTTTTACTACTAACTTTTCTTCTTTCAGTTGTTCAATTTCTCTTGAAGAATTAATTCTACTTTTGTATCTATTGGAACGTATTTAGGCAATTAATATTAAGTTAGATGTAACCTATTTATAAGCGATATGGAAAAGACGACATTGTAATTACAACCAGAAATGAAACGTACATAAAAAGATAGTGATGTAGCGTGACATTTATTATTGTTATGAGACTTACTATATTTACAAACAATTTATTTCTAAATATAAAATGAAAACATCTCGACAACTTTCGTTCATCTTATTTGTAATTATGATCAGCCTATACTCCTGCACTATGGAAAAGCGGGTTTATCGGTCGGGATACCATATTGAGTGGCATAACCGAAAGGATAATCCTAACAAAATTGACTTAGCGAGGAAAGACAATTTTAATAAATCTAACGATAGTGAAATAGAAATCATCAACCGAAAAGAGCTGCCAACGATCAAGAGTAATACAACAAGTGAAAAGATTGCAGCTTCTGCCGTTAATTCAAAAAAATTAGCAAATTTAAAGCCGATTTCAATCAATCAGAAAGATTTTTATTGTAAGAAAAAGTTAAATCCACATCAAATTGGAATTGTAGAAGATTGTGATGTATTGACGTTTAGAAATGGTGATGAATTAGAAGTAAAGGTAATTGAAATTGATCAGTCAACTATAAAATATAAGAAGTGTGATAATTTAAATGGTCCGACTTTTTCAATTAGAAAATCTGAAGTATTAAGCATTAAATATCCCAATGGGACTAAAGACATTATAAATTCATCTAACTCTTCATATAATCCTACAAGTTCTGATGGAGACAAAAGCCTAATAGCGACAGTTATGCTTTGGTTCTTTTTAGGTTTACTTGGGATTCATCGTTTTTATATAGGACATATTGGTATGGGAGTTTTATATCTACTTACCGCTGGATTGTGCGGTATCGGTTGGTTGGTAGATGGTATATTATTATTTACAGGTGGATTGAAACCAAGAAATGGGAATTTTACGGATAGTTTCTTCTAGCAAGTGATTTTAAAGAAAAAAATCCTGGTTGTATATTTTGTTGGGTTATTATTGATTCCATTGGTATTGATAATTTTACCTGTCGACTTCTTTGACCAGGGACAATCTTTGTGTTTATCGGTCTTGCTGTTGGACACGCAGTGCTATAGTTGTGGAATGACAAGAGCAATTCAACATATTATACATCTCGACTTTAAGTCAGCGTATTCATTGAATAAAATTTCATTTATCGTATTACCTGTTTTGTCAATTGTTTGGTTTGGAGAACTAAGTCGATCATACAGAAAGGTAAAAAACGACTTGTGATATCAGTTTATAGCGCAAGTTTTTTTTTGTTTTTACTTCGTAAAGTAGCAGCATAAAAAAATCTGTAGCATAGGCACATCATTTTCGTGTGAAAGGAAAGTATTCCGCCTTTTGTAAAGCGTAGACTGTTGATGTTTTTTAAAGATTCACTTTTTAAATTGATATGATGTCAAATTGGAATTAAAAAAACTAGATTTTCTCTACGTGCTTTTTGAAATTATCTAAAATAGCTTGCCATCCGTCGCGTTGCATCTCTTCTGGATTTTCATTTTCGGGTTCAAAGGATTCAGTGATGAATACTTTGTGATCGGCTACTTCAAATGTGATTTGCACATTTCTTCCGTCTTCAAGGGTATACTCGATGTATTCATTCTCTTTAATGTTTTCGTACTCACCGATTAAATCGAAGCTAAAGCTGCCGTCTTTTGCAGCCATCGAGATGGAAAATTTCTTGCCCTCTTGTAAATCATTTTCAGCTTTGGGCGCATACCAATCATCAGAGGCAAAATACCAATGTGTGATGTGCGCAGGAGCATTCCATGCGTTCCAAACTTTTTCAATAGACGCATTTACGGAGGTGCTTACCGTAATCATTTTTTTCATAAGAATTATTTATTTTTTTCGACAATGAATTTTTTTACGTCGAGGTTTTTTGCAGTTTTAATTCTTGCAAAATACATTCCATTGGGTAAATCAAGTTGGTATTCCTGTTTTTGCCCTTTCCAACTTCCTTGAAACACTTGTCTACCTTTTACATCATAAATTTCTAGGCTGGCAGTGTGTTGAAGTGATGAGCTTATCGCAAAATTTCCCTGATTTAAACTGGGATGTAATTCATATTGAGAAGGAGTTGAATAGGAAGTGTTAATTCCAGTAAAGGAACTAAGATCCGAATACCAAATTCCTCTGCCAAAAGTACTAATGTAGATTTTATTTACAGCTGGATTAAATTCAATATCACTCACTATAACATTTGGTAATCCATTGCTAATTTTATTCCAGCTGGTAGTTCCATATTGCAGAACATAAACACCAATATCGGTTGCCAGCATTAAGTTGTCACTTCCCGGAATTTGCTTAATGCAGTTGATGGGAATGTTAGGTAGGTTATAGGAAATATTAGTCCATGTTTGACCTCCGTTGTTCGACTTAAAAACTTTGATACCGTTTGTAAGTCCTGCCATACTTACATAAATGATGTTTGCCTGGTTCAGCCCAATTTCTACTGAGGTATAATAAAGTGAATCGGGTAATCCTGGGGTGATGTCGGTCCAGCTATTTCCACCATTGTTGGTTCTGAAGAGTTGTCCGGGATTCGAAAATTCATAACGTACACGCCTAGCCGCAACCATTACATTCGAGTTGGTATTAGCAATGGCAATAGCCGAAAGTTCGTTGCCGTAAAAGTTAGGAGTAGGAGGTAGGCTCGAAATAAGATTCCAGGTGAGGCCTCCATCTGTGCTCTTCACCACATTTTCAAATCCTGCGTATAAGTTAGGATATTGATTGTTGTCGGCTATGATGGGTGTTGTCCACTCTGCGTTTTCATTGTTTACATTCGGATTCATCCATCCAAATGAAAGACCACCATCCCAAGTATTCGCGAAATTTCCAAATTGAGAACTTGCTATGAAGGTTCCGGTAAACGCAGTGTCCATCACATTGTCCATACCATCACCGCCATTTACAGTGGACCAAGAAGATCCATCAAAATAGAAGGTTGCATTATCCTGAGCTCCGGCTACTAATTCGTCACTGGTTGTTTTAGAAGAACTCAATCTATAAAAAGAAGTTACATTCATTCCATCACTTACATCGAACCAAATAGTTTGAAACAAACTGCCACTGTTTAAATCATTCCAGGTGGAAGCAATGATGTTGCTTGTTCTGTAAACGCCTCCATCGCAACTTAAATAAATTTGTCCGGTGCTGGGTTGATATTTCATCTGATGAATATCAGCATGAATGGAAGGACCATAGGAAGTGGTCCAGTACCCTGCAGGATTAAAAGTAGTAGCGCCATCATCCGAAGCCCATAGATTGACTCCGCCTACATAAACTTTATTTGGATTGTTGGGATGAACCAAAAAGCCCACATCGTAAGTTCCTTGGCCTCCCGAAGAAAATCCCTCATCGTAACCTAGAAGATTCAAAGTATTATATTTGAGTGTCCATGTATTTCCTGAATTGTTGGTTTTGTAGATTCCATACATCCCTCTCAATGAATCAACCGCTAACGCATAAATGATATTCGGATTAGAAACAGATTGTGAAAGTTTAATTCTTTGTACCGATCCACGAGGAGGAATTCCCGTGTTTAATAACGTCCACGTAGTACCGAAGTCGGTAGATTTATAAATTCCCGCAGATCCCATATTGGAATTTTTTACCCAACCACTAGCAGCATATAGTGTAGTAGGAGTAGCAGGATCTTGTATCATATCCCAAAAAAGAGAATCATGCACCAACGTCCAATTGACGCCTGCATTGGTCGATTTGTACATGCCACTCACTCCACAAGCTACTACTGAATTAGTATTGGTGGGATCAATTACAATACTTCGGATCAAACTAACATCTCCATCTGTGAGTGTAAAGGAAAGTCCGGTTGGTGCCCACGTGAGACCTCCATCTGTACTTTTATAAACGCCAATGCCGTAATGCGTGTGTCGTTTTCTTCCATCCAGAAAGAGACCTACGCCGATGTATTCAAAATCACAAACTGAAATATAAATCACATTGGGGTTAACGGGATCAATAGCGATATCTGAAATTCTGGTGATGGGTAAATCGTCAGTTAAGGGAGTATAAGTTTGACCGTTATCGGTAGTCTTCCATAAACCACCTTGTGCTACACCCACATAAAAAATACTTGGGTTGATGGGATCAAAGGCGACACAATTAACGCGCCCCATTCCATTTTGCATATATCCCGTTTGATTAGTAGGAAGTTGGTAAGGACCTGCTGGTAACCAATAGTTGGATGCGCCTGAACGCTGCGCATTTTCTCTTTGGTTAGCGGATTCGATTAGTACCTTAGTATAATCATAAAAACCGGTAGGTTCACCTTGTGCATCGGTATGCATTTGCATATCGGCTTCCCACCGCTTTATATATTTCCAGTTTTTACTTTCTTGTAAATTTGTTGTGTCTTTCCATGCCGCAAAGTCGCGTTGCATTTGTTTGAAAGATGGTTTTTCTTGCACACTAAATTGCAAGAGTGCTTGAGCATTTACCGAGAGAATGGAAATAATAAATGCAAAACTTAGAAAGATTGATTTTTTTGTTTTGGAGTACATACTTCAAAAATAAGAAGAATTGCTTAGTTTTTCATCATGTTTGATTTTGAATTTGTATTAAATTTTTTTTTAGCGGCTATACAATGCTAAATTTCTCGGCAAGGCAAAGAGATTTCTATGGTTTAATCTAAATTATATTTCATTTTTTTACTCCCTCTCCCCTGGAGAGGTCGCGAAGCCTCGCGAGGGGAGAGGCTTGAACAATAGGTTTGAAATAATTTAATCGTATTCGAATAATGTTTTTCTCTTCGACAGATTTCACTTCGCTAAAATTTCTCGCGAAGGCGCAGAGGCGCTAAGCCATTCGATTGCTTTTCACTTCGCTAAATTTTCTCGCGAAGGCGCAGGGACGCTAAACCCTTCAGTTGCTTTTCTATTCGCTAAATTTTCTCGCGAAGTCGCGGAGATTTCTATGTTTAATTCCAAATTTCATCAAATAAAAATAATTACTTAATTCCCTCTCCCTTGGAGAGGTCGCGAAGCCTCGCGAAGGGAGAGGTTTGAACAATAGGTTTGCAATAATTTAATCGCATTCGACTAATGTTTTTCTCTTAGAAAGATTTCTCTATGCCAATTTTTCTCGTGAAGGCGCTAAGCCATTCGGTTGCTTTTCACTTCGCTAAAATTTCTCGTCATGGCAAAGAGATTTCTATGGTTAAATCCAAACTAAATTTCGCTTTTTTACTCCCTCTCCTCTGGAGAGGGCTGGGGAGAGGCCAATGTCATTAAGTTAAGGGATTTTGACCGAGAATGGGTCTTATGTTTATAGAGAAAACGAGGTTTGTTGTTGCTCGACCCCATCGGGGTCGTATGTTTTTGCGGTCTATATTTTACTATAAACATGTGATGCCTTCGGCATCTTAATCCTTAACTTAATGACATTGGGGGAGAGGCTTGAACTTTAATTTGACAATAATCTGTTTTCATTCGAGAATTAACTTTTAAACGAAGGAGTTTTTCTCGCAATTCCGATAGCTATCGAGGCGCAAAGCCATTCGGTTGCTTTTCACTTCACTAAATTTTCTCCCAAAGTCGCAGGGTCGCAAAGTTTTCTCAGAAGAGTGACGTTGTTAAAATATCTCAAATAGTCCGAAGCAATCCGAAGAATGCAATGCGACGTTAAAATTTTTAGCTAAAAAAGAGAGCCGTCTGGTCATTGCTGACGAGACGGCTCTCCAAGAAAACTTTATAAACTCCTATCGAGTAATGATCATACGCTTAGTGATTTGCTTTCCTTCATATACTAAAGTATACGTATATAATCCAGGAGCTAAACTAGCAGTATTTAATACTACTATGTGTTTACCGGCTGCTGTATTTTCATCAGCAATAACCGAAACGATTTGACCAATCATATCAGACATTACTATACGTACTTGACCTTGTGTTGGGATCATGTATTCGAAAGTAGTGTTTTGACCTGCAGGATTTGGATAGTTTTGACTCATACCGAAATCGTTGATAGCGAATTCGTCAATTCCAACTGGAGAACAAAGACCTAAATCTTCAAAACAAACATCATCAATGGACCAACCTTCATCGGTTGCACTGTAGTCAGAAGCAAATCTCCAACGGACAACTACTTGAGCATCCACATCAGGACGGAAAGTTTTCTCAGTTTGGAACCAAGTATTTCTATAGCCAGTAAATCCTCTTAATGATGGATCATTAGGATCTAACTCTGATACATAAGTGTAGTTTGGACTTGCACCATACAATTGAATGTTTGGAGTTCCTGTTAAATCTAAACGATTCCAAGAAACACCATAATCTGTTGAATAATCTAAAGCACCACCGTCAGAACCATATTCCATTCTGAATTGTTGCCAGAAACTCAATTTATAGCAATGGCCTGCTTGAACACGGAAGAGAGAAGAAAATAATCCAGAAGAATCCTTGTTAGCATAATTAGAAGTTAGGTTCGTCGTCCAAGCTGTAGCTCCAGTATGCGCACTATTTAAAGTAGGTTTCGCTGGAGTACCTTGTTCCCAAAGTCCACCGGTACAATAAGTAAATGCATTTGAAGTTACCCACTGGTTTCCTGATTCAAAGCTGGTGCAGAAAGGAAGTTGCGAAGTTGCAACTGAATCAAAAACCAATACCGTGGTACATGATGTATCATCAAATTGATTCAAGTCAAGACTTCCGTTAGGGCTGTCTGTATAAACACATACAAGATGGAATCCAGGTACTGCGATCCAAGTATTATTAAAGTTATGTGTTTGAGTAGCGTCAGGTAACAATCCACCAGGAGTATATGAAACCGGATCGTTAGAGATTAAATTACCATCAATTGTTAAAGAAATATTGTGGTTGAATACCGTGTTAATTCCGTTGTTGTTGATTGGAGCAGCAAATGTAATCGGCTGACCAGGGAAGATGAATTGACAAGGTACTGAAGTATTTACAGCTATTGTCTGAACAGAAAGAGGAATTGGAACAAAGATTTCAACGTTGTCTATAGAAACTCCATCTCCATTAGTGAAACCAAGAGAAGTAAATACAAATCGAAATTGAATCAATCCAACTAATCCACCTACTGCTGAAGGAACATCTTTAAATACTGATTGAATCCAACCACCACTATTATCATCCCAACTATCATTATTGTTGTACCAATTGGTTACAGTTTGAGTAGTGGGTTGTAATAAATTCCAAGGACCGCTATTCACCGAATATTCGATGTACATTTTATCTCCAAAAGCATAAAGTACACGATTTTGGTAGAAGCGCAAAATAGCAGCTTGAGCTTGAGTGAAGTCAAAGAATGGAGTAGTAACATAAGTGTTGGCATTTCCGGTAATTGGCGAATTTAGGTTTACGTCCCAACAAGTGGTAGGTGAAAATGCGCCAGTAGTGCCGCCCCAACCTGGAGTACCAAATTCCCATATAGACCCAGGATCACCTCCAGGCGCTATATAAGGTGCCCAACCAATATTTCCTGATTCAAAATCATCATCGTATCCAACAGTATAAGTGGGGATAATTAAAGGTTGGCCAATAACAACAGCGCAAGTTGTGTCATTCGAAAGATTTCCATCTGTTGGTAATGATGTCCATGCACAGATGGTGTTTGGACCTTGAATAAATGTGAAGTTCGGAAGTACCACCGTAGTAACTCCACAAGGAGGTAATGAACCATTCCACGTAATGGTTACTATATTGCCATTTGCATTATATGTTATAGGTGTAGTAGTAATAGTAGTGGCACCAAAATTTTCAAGTGTTACAACTACAGGAGTACTAGCACCTACTGGAGCACCGCCTACGGGTTGTGTGATGGCAGTAATACCAATATCATCACCTAAGGCAGCATAGATACAGAAATCATCAATAGAAAATCCGTCCGTAATTACCGAAGCATCGGAGGTAAATACAAATCGGAATTGAATTGGTGTTGGATTATTGAAGATGTTGTTAGTACAACAAAGTTTGTAAGTTGAAAATCTCCAACCGCCACTATTGCCTGTCCATGCATTGGTATTACTTGAGTTTAACTGAGCATCATTATACCAGTTAGTTCCGCAAGGATCTGGGTTAGCAGCATCACCTGTTCCCACATTAGACCATGTTGAACCATTAGAAGTGTATTCTAATCTAACTCCATCCCAAGCATTTTCACAATTGTAATTTAATGCAAACTCAAGTCGTCCGGCTCCAATTGTAGAGAAGTCGAAATAAGGAGTATATAATTCACAATTCGCGTTGTTGGTATAGGCAGAACCTAAGTTAACATCCCACGCATTTAAACTATTATTATTTGCGGTATTAGTTTGACCAAATGATGGTAATCCCAATTCCCAAATAGTACCTGCAGAACCTCCCGCAGCAATTTGATTTGACCAACCTACATTTCCTGCTTCGAAATCATCGCAATAAGAAGGTGTAGGAGTAAGCGTTGGAATTCCGATGTATGAAGCACAAGCTGTGTCATTCACAAGAAAGCAATCGCCAGGTAGTTCAGTCCATATACAGAAATCATTAGACCCTGATGAAATAGGTGCATTGGGTATTGTAAATGAAGTCACAGCCCCAGGAGCAATGGATCCTACAAATGGAATTGGAGTTTGAATAGTATTACCAATTTTCCATCCAATATTAAATCCAGATTGTGCTAATTGACCATAGTTTTCAATATCTACCGTTAGATTAATGGTTCCACCCGCAGGCTGTCCACTTCCAGGTAATGGCGCAGTAAAAACATTTACACCTAAGTCATCATCACAAGGAATCGTAAAACAAACATCATCGATATGAAATCCTGAATTTTGAACTGAAGCATCACAAGTAAATACAAATCTGAATTGTACATTTATACTTCCTGCTAAGCCGGGTACAGATCCCAATTTATAGCGTGATTCTACCCATCCACCTGAATTTCCTTCCCATCCAGGAAGATTACTAGAGATAAGCGATGCACTTGAATACCAGTTTAAACCATTTGGATCGTTTTGAATACCTAAAACATTCCAAGTAGACCCGTTGGTTGTATATTCAACTCGAACACCATCCCAGCCACTTTCTACTTCTCGATTTTGCCAAAAACTTAAATTTGCTAATGTAACATTGGCAAAGCTCAATATAGGTGACAGAATATTAGAGTTGGTGCTTGGAGAATAACTTCCAACACCATTGATATCTCCAACTCCAATTACATTGGTACCAGAATGAGTGGTCGTTAAAGTAGGGCCAGTTGGAGGACCTTGTACCCAAGGCGATCCTGATGAATTCGGATCCGGTGTCCATAAATTAAATGCAATATCAAAATCGTCACAGTAGGGTAGCCCAGGAGTTGAATCCAAAATAAAGCAAACATCCCCAACCGGTGGATAACGAGTATAATTATTACATCCCGAATTATCATAGGCTTCAAAATACCAACAAATAGTATCATGCACAACACCTGCAGGGATAGTCCCTGCGAATATTGAGTCAAAAAGATTGAACATTAGTGTGCTTTGATAAGGTGCACCATTTACTGAATAAAACAACTCAGCAAAACCAGGTCCAACAGCAGGATGTGCAATACCACTCGGATCAGAAATATTTACGAAGACATCAAATGGTCCAAAGAATCCATAAATAGTTCCAGAATAATACGCTTGACCTGTAGCAGGTGCAGAGGCAGTGGGTGGAATTAACTCACACGGAGCAGCCGTAACACAAATGTCGTCTAACAACCAGCCATAACGACCTGCTAAACCATTGATAACATCCGTTAATACAAATCGAATTTGTACAGTAGGTTGGTTTCCTAATGACATAGACATGTCAAAATGTTCTGCTACCCACCAACTATTAGTTGGTGCAGTTGGTGTACCCGGAGCCCATGTTAAATAAGATCCTTCGGTAAAGAAATTTCCATTGTTTTGGAAAACTCCAGTTCCACTGTAAATGCAGTTTTGAGCAGTGTCTCCGTTAATTGCATTGAACTTGGTCCAAATTACTCCATCAAGTGAATACTCTAATTCAGCCTTATCGGTGAATTCGATTTTACAAATTTGACTGAAGTCGAGAAGCACAAAGTTTAATCCTGTTGTGCTAAAAACTGGAGAAGTCAGTGTTACGACACCTCCTCCAGCTTGATACTGTCCTCTAAAACTATTAGGGGAACTCACGGAGTAGTTGTTGTCAATGCTCCATCCTGGTACTCCAGCAGATGTTGCAGAAACGGTTGCTCCGTCGAAGTTTTCGCACCATA
>JBJXGU010000171.1:0-13383 GCA_046160245.1 Bacteroidia bacterium | reverse complement strand
GATACCAATGGCGTTGGTGGTTTCGATCCATCGCTTTGGTGTCATCACAAAACTATTTAGTCCGGCTTGTTTTCTAAACCCCTCGAATTCGAGGGGTTTAAAATCTGGATTATACAATGTCTCCCAAAAACCCAACAATTCAATTGTGTTGCGGTTTCTGAGCCAATTTTGAATGATTGCATCCATATTTGATGCTTCTTTATATCTTGCTATATCTGTTAAGGAAATATAATCATCTACTTCTCCTAGCAAAACAGTAATTACTGCTCCCTTTTACATTTATTTTTTGATTTCTTGCCATAACTCCAATTGATGTGAATTTGCTCTAATAAAATAGATGCATTTTTTTCGATGAAATGATTTTAAATATATCGAATGCTACTTCAATAAATAAAGACTTAACATCCTTTTTATCATTCTACAAATTTAATTAAAAAGAAAGGTTTATAAACGAGTAAGTCAAATGGTTTTGTATTTTGTTACATGGTGCGCGTTGGGAGGATATAGATTTGAATTGGTGTGTTGGTGATCGCGAAGCCTCGCGAGGTAAATTGGTGTATTGGTGAATTCCCCCCCCTCAAAAAAGAACAACTCATTACTTGCTACTAAATTTCGCTGCGTGCTTTGCTTAACGCCGCTATCGCCGCGTTTAAATCTTATAATCGGCGTCATGCTCCAACAGGCTCGACTTAAAAAAGGCTTGACCCAAGAACAGCTTGCTGAGAAAGTAGGCAGCACAAAATCATACATTTCCAAAATCGAAAACAATATCAAAGAAGTCCGCATTTCTACACTTCAAAAAATTGTTGAGTTGGGTTTGGGTGGACATCTGGAGCTATCTATCAAATTTTAATCACTCGGCACGACACTGAAAGGGGGGTGACAAGTTGTCCCCACCCTTCAGATAATAATAGCTTGCCGATCTTTAAAAGGCAAAGGAGTAAATTCTGGTTTTCGACTAATTTATGCTTCCTTTCCTCCTGAAAATTTGCAAACTCCTAAAATTACATTCATCGAGTTGTATCATAAGAATGACAAGGAGAATGAGGATAGGAAAAGAATTATAGATAATTTTAAATAAGGGAAAAAAAAATTAGAATAGAACCAAAGAGTATTAGATTGTGGATTTTAGGGTACAAATTGTACCCCAGTTGGATTTAAAAAGTTAAACTCTAATCTATGCAAAATCTTATTTAGAAAATTAAGTTGGCCGTAATGGTTAAATCAATTTGTTTAACTTTTTGCTTTTTTATTACTCGCTCTTTTACGTTTCTTCTTTTCCAGTTTCGCTAGCAGGATTGGACTGATGACAAATTCCACCGTGAAAACATCCAACACATGCAACTGATCCAACACCCTCAAAACTTGAATGAAGGTGGCTAGCGTTACGGCTTCTCCACGCTCTAACAAACTTAAGGTGGACCTACTGATGCCGGCAGCATGAGCCAGTACCTCTTGGGTTTTGTTTTGCTCCATGCGATGGTGTTTAACAAAAGCACCCATATGCGAAGCCAACGCTTGATCACTCATTGCATTCCAATTTTTGTATGATGTACCATTCATAATATTATTTATTAGCCATTAGTGAATTATAACTCATGCAAAATTAATCCAAAATGATGCAATTGCCAAATTTTGGATACCCCAGTATCCATAAATCCAATAATAACTTGAAATATTGCCAAAATTTGTATGATTTACCGTTCATTAAATATAATATAGTCAACTAGTGAATTATATATCATACGAAAAAATGAATACTATGTTGCGATGTGACTTGCCCAGAAGCGTGCAAAGCTCTGCTTCTGTGCTCCCACTCTCCCCAGAAGCGTTCAAAGCTCTGCTTCTGGGCTCCTATTCTCTTATCACTCTTTCAAAAACTCCTAAAATTTTAAATTCCTCCGCGCTTTCGACATTCAAATTTATTCTTATTCAAATTTTGCGAAAGTCTACCAATATTAATTTGGATTTTGTTAACTTTATAGATAACTTTGTGTGGTGAAGACTGAAAGGCAAATCATTTTCTATGAACATTATTTTACCAAGTTTTATTTGGCGCAAACAAATAAAGTTCAAGAGAAAATAGAATTTGTTTTTAAAATATTGCGGACCGTTGAAAGGGTTCCCATAAAGTTCTTGGATCATATAACAGGTTCGGACGGACTTTATGAGATTCGAGTGGAGGTTGCAAGTGATATTTACAGAATATTTTGTTGTTTCGACAAAGGCAATTTGGTAATATTGTTTAATGGGTTTCAAAAGAAAACGCAAAAGACGCCCAAGCGAGAATTGGAAACTGCAGAAAAACTTAAACGCGAATATTTCGCAAGCAAAATTAAAAAGCAATGAAAAAGAAAAATATAAAAGATGCCAAATCGTTCGATGAACTTTTGGAAATCAAATACGGTATCATTGGCACCCCAAAGCGTGACAAATTCGAAGAGAAGGCACAATACTTTGTCATCAGCGTAATGTTGAAGGAAGCCAGAAAAGAAGCTAATATGACGCAAGAAGAATTGGCAGACAAAGTGGGGACAAAGAAGAGTTATATTTCCAGATTGGAAAACGGCAAATGTGACATTCAACTTTCTACACTATATCGAATTTTTGAGTTTGGGCTTGGTCGCCCTATTAACTTATTAATCGGGTAATCCCCGAAGCAGAGCTTTGCACGCTTCGGGGCTGTTTCTCTCCCGATAGCTGTCGGGACTGATAACTCTGCCCTCGAGAGCCTCAGGCAGCACTCGAGAGCCTCAGGCAGCTCTCGAGAGACTCAGGCAGCGCTCTCCCCCGAAGTTGAGCTTATCACGATCGGGGCTGCTACTCTCCCCAGAAGCGTGCAAAGCTCTGCTTCTGGACTCCCACTCTCCCCAGAAGCGTGCAAAGCTCTGCTTCTGGGCTCCTACTCTCCTCGCGATCCTTCGCGATCTCCCACTCTCCTATTCTCCTATTCTCCTATTCTCCCACTCTCCTACTCTCCTACTCTCAAAGCACTCTTTCAAATATCCCTAAAATTTTGAATTCTTCCTCGCTTTCAATGTTCACCTAGATTCTTTATCAAATTTTTTAAATGCCGTTGTACCTCACGCTCCACTTTTTCAAAACTGGGTAGATTTTTTATTTGGCCACTTAATGAATGATTCCATCTCGCTTTGTATTGAGGCAATCGTTCCGTTAATTTCTTTTTGAAATCAATTGAGTTTAATTGTTTGATGGAGCACTTAGCCTTGAATTCACTCACATAATAATCGATATTCATTCCATGTTGATCAAGTATATACCATAAATCATAAAAATCTCTTGCCTGCATTCTTTGCATTATTGAACGCATCTTTTCTAAAATTACTTCTTCAAGCGTATAACAAAGTAGCTGATGTTTGATCAAATCAGAATAACCTAAAAAGGCATCTTTGAGAATGGGTTGAAAGAGGAGTTGTTCTTCTCGAGAGATGTCAACTTTTACGCTTTTTTTAGTCGATTGTCCTCCTAGTGGACCTTGGTAACTAATATAAAAATTGAAGCCATCGTTGATGTGTTCAGTAAAATCATTGATTTCTAAAGAAATGTTTGTGGCCTCCTTTACGTATTCAAAAGATTCATTAAACCATTTGAAGAGTTGTTCGTTTTTTAGTTCACGAATTAGTAAAGTGAAATCAAGATCTTCTGAAAAACGATAGTCTTCAAAGTAGATTTTTTTGAGAACAGTACCTCCTTTAAAGGCAATCCACTTAGACAAATCTTTTTGTTGTGAGATTCCTGCTAAAATCCAGGATAGGATATAATCTTTTTCAATTTGTTGATCTCGTACACCAAATACTCGCGCTTTTTGTTGAATCTCTGCGGATCTTATCATGTATAGATGGATGAAATAATAGATTCCGTTTCTATGTTTTGTTGAATGCGCCAGCGACTATTTCTTTTTCCTTCTTTTGGTAGTTCTGTATCTAACAAAACATAGGATGCCGTTCTTCTATTTTGTAAATCTTCTAAAATTGAAGTGCCCATCTTTAGTACCTCTAGAAGAAATCCCAAACGCTTAATGACCGCTTGTGAATCGAATTGTATTGTATAATTTAAAAGGGTTTCATAGTTTATTTTGTCCTTTGAAATAAACAAAGCTCGGGCGATGTCTGGAATCCCACCTGCATATTCTGGTTTGAAGAGACAATCAACAAATGTTTTTTCTAAATCAGAGCAAAATACTTTATTGAAATTGTCGACCCATATTTTATTTCCTCCAAAAAAATGCTTTTCATTGTGATAGATGAATTGAAAAGGTACTTCCTTGATTAGAATTTCAGATGGTTTTATTTGTTTAGAAACTACAATTTGCTCCTTTAAGGAAGGCTGTGTTATCAATTGATGAATTTGCAACGCCGAATAATATCCAATATAATGTGGGGTATTATTTACAAGATGCTCTACTGCCAAATGCCAATCAGGCATATAGTTTTGTGCATCTACTTCATAGGGAATAACGGAATAAATACCGTCTTTCAACCTCATTAAAAGACCTCTCCGCACCATATCACTCAGCAACTCCCGGATGGCTCCTTCTTTTGAATGCGGGAGAGCTTGTACGGCGATGCGTTGATTGAAATAGGCAATTTTCTCTTCATTGAGGTAGCTCAAAAGCTCACCACTTTGTGTTGAAATATACTTATTTTTCATATCCAATATATCAGTTTAAACCTGACTACAATGATACGAAAAAATTTATGGAAAGTGACAAAACAACCCAATAAAATTATAATTTATATCCAAATTATCAGTATAAAGGTGATTTTAAGGATATAAAATATAATAATTTTACTGTTAATCCTATTATCCTTTGCGATCTGCCCTCGAGAGCCTCAGGCAGCACTCGAGAGCCTCAGGCATCGCTCTCCCCAGAAGCGTGCGAATCTCTGCTTCTGGGCTCCTACTCTCCCCAGAAGCGTGCAAAGCTCTGCTTCTGGATACTTGCCCAGAAGCGTGCGAAGCTCTGCTTCTGGGCTCCTACTCTCCAAGCACTCTTTCAAATATTCCTAAAATTCTAAATTCATCCGCGCTTTCAACATCCACCACAATATCCTTAAACTTCGAATCCGTGGATTTTGGTTTTAAAGTGATGGATTCATGTTGCCAGAGTTCTTCGGTGATTTTTTTGGTGCTGTGATATTCTTTTACGGTAAGACCTATACCGTAATTTTGATCTTGAATATCTTGGTGCTGGACTAAAACGATTTTGCCATTTCTTGAACCTCCAGTGTCTTTCTTAAACAAGCAATAGGAATTATTTGGAATTTTCTTATTCATCGATTCCCCTAAGACTCTAATCACAAAGTATTCATCTGAATATTTTTTTAGATTGGATAATTCAATCCAATCGATTGCATAATCGCCTTCAATTCCTTTAAACGGCCCTGCAGCTGCACTTACATCATAAAGGGGAATGCAATTCACGTATTGCTTTATTTGTTCATCGGGAACAATTGTGAATGGCAGAATTTTGGTAGGAGCAGAATCTAGTTCAACTTTTTCCATCTCATCTTCCTCCTGATTTTGTGTTATATACTCGTAAATAGAATCTTCCACAGGTTGTAGCATATCAAATTTTATTTTAACTACTGAAACTTGCTGCCCGTGGTCATCTGGTATTGTTGATTCTTCAAAGCTATCATCAATCGGTTTTACTTCTCCCATATAGTAAAAATCGTCTCCTTCTCCATTGCTTTTTTTAATGAATAAGGATAACCTCAATTCATTATTGTGATTTTTGATTGCTTTTACATCTTCACTTGTAAGATTTCTTCTGGGCTTAGAAAACCATTGAAATTGGTTGTTATTAATAAAACCATCTTCAAATTTTGTTGAAGCTGCAATATTCTCTTCTTTATGGTAATTTACGAATATGGGGCATGTTTGATATTTGATTCGATAACCAAACATTGTTGAATCTTCATTATTTTCCCAATTTAAAATTCTACAAACGTCTTTTCGTGAATATTTTTGATATAAGATAAAGCCGTCAATGAATTTATCATTTGAAAAGTGAGCATCATACTTTAGCTCAGCATAATTAAGTAAATCAATAAAGTAATTCTTAAAATCCAAATTTTCTAAGGCCTGAATAAATTCTTTTTGGAATAATATTTTGTCGTTTTCACGTGTAACAATATTTTGTGGCTTCCTAACAAAATCAAAATTGAGGTTTCTTATGCATGAATCAATTGTAGCTTTGGAAATCCGAATCTCAAACTTCATTTTCATGAAATCCTGAATTTCTTTAAAATTGATTTCTTTCTTCTCTAAAAGCAACTTTAGGATAACAATTTCTTCTATCCTTTTTCCATTCGCAATTTCGGTTGAAAACAATTCTAATAATTTCGATTGTGTAGGTGTGATTTTTTCACGTAATCCGGTTTCCTGGGTAGATACAAAATTGAAATAAGATCGAGAGTAATTGACGAACAATTGAGGATCGCGTGAACCTTGTTCTATGAAATCAACCATCATGGGTATACGCCCCAACCTAAATTTTAAGAGGTTGTAATCGTCAACTAAATCCTTCTTTTGCTGCAAATTTGCCGTGTCGATTGCCGCGAAAATTCGATCTTTTGTTATTTTATCGAAGTTTATGGTGGAGGTTCCTGGAATGAGACTACTACCACTGGTCATAAATTTTCTTAAGGAATCTTTATTGTAGGAAGTGTCACCATACAAAGCTATAGGAACTAGAAAATTGTTGCTGTAATTGCCGATGAAATCAATAACCGTTAAGTATTCTTTGTCCTCAATTTTTCGTAATCCCCGACCTAATTGCTGTACAAATACTATGGCCGACTGCGTAGGCCTAAGCATAATGATTTGATTGACGCTTGGGATATCAATTCCTTCGTTGAAGATGTCAACTGTGAAAATATAATCTAGTCGATTGGCTGAATCATCTGATTCAAGTAATTCGATGGCAGCGGCCCTTTCGCTTTCTAAATTATTTCCGGCAAGCGCAATGGTTTTAAATCCTCGTTGATTAAAACCTTCAGAAAGTGATTTGCATTCTTCAACTTTAGAGCAGAATATCAGTCCTCGAACTCTTCCTTGGTCACAGCTAAAAAGGTTAGCATTTTGAATAATTCTTGTTATTCGCTCATCCGAAGTAAGTAATTTGAAATCGGAGTTTTCTTCTAGCGTTTTTCCGTCCACCGAAATATCCGTGACTCCATAATAATGAAACGGACTCAACATTTTTTCTTCTAATGCACGGTGCAATCTAATTTCATAGGCAATGTTGTAATCAAATTGTTTGAAAACATCTAATCCATCTGTCCTTTCTGGAGTTGCTGTCATCCCCAAAAGAAACTTTGGTTCGAAATAATTCAATAGCGTTTGATACGATTCGGCACCGGCTCGATGGGTTTCGTCAATGACTATATACTCAAAGTGATTTCGTTCAAATTGTTTTAAATGCTCTTCTTTTGAAAGTGTTTGAATCGTGCAAAAAATAAAATCAGCAGTTAAGTCTTTTTGGCTTCCTGAATAGATACCCATCGTCTTAGTTTTTCCGAAGATGAGTTGATAAGCTCTCATGGAAGTTTCCGCGATATTTAGACGATGAACCACAAAAAGAAACTTTTTCGGATTCACTTTTTTTACATCAAAGGCCGACAAAAATGTTTTCCCTGTACCTGTTGCAGAAATGAGTAGTGCTTTGCGCTTCCCATCTATTCTTAATTTTTGAATATTTTCCAAGGCAGTTTCCTGCATTGGATTGGGTTTGATTTTGCCTTGTCCGGATATGGCTAATTCTATTTTTAGCCTTTTGGAGAAATCGACTTGCTTATTGTAAAGTGTCTCGTATTGCTGAAGAAATGATTCGACTACCTTGATTCCTTTCTCAAATTCTGAAGTGAATTCATGAATGGCCTTATGAATAATATAGCTAACTGGAGTGGCTGTAATTTTTAAATTCCATTCTATGTTTTCGCATAATGCTGAAGCAGTTAAATTGCTACTTCCAATAATCAGATTATACAAATCTCCTTTCTTGAATAAATATCCTTTTGAGTGAAAAGCATTTTCTACAGCAATTTTAAGCTCAATGTTTTTAAATTGTAAGAGCCTTCTGAGCGCTTCTGGCTGCGTAAAATTTAAGTATTGAGAAACCAGAATTTTCCCTTTGATACCTTTTCGCTCTAATTCAATTAACGTACTTATTAGCGTAGCAATACCGCTTGTGGTGACAAATGCCACCGAAAACCAAAATTCTTCACAACGATTCAATTCTTGGACAATGGTAGTGAGTACCTTTTTACCCTCACTATTCACTAATAACTGAGGCAAATACTCCTTACTTGAAGCAATAGAATTATCAATAAATCCGGCATGTAAACTCCCCGTTAATTTATGGTTGAATTCATTCATACTACTTGCTCATTAGCTTTTCAACGATGGGAACATCTGCAGCCGCCCAATCTAAATCACCCATTTCTGAGGCTGGCAACCATTGGAAAGCGATATGCTCTGTAAGCTCAAGGGATGGATCTTTACAAGAACAAATAAAACTATGCATGGTGATAATAAAATCCGGGTATTCATGTGTAACCGTTAAAAAATCCTCTTGCACTTCAATCGCCAAATTAAGTTCCTCCAACATTTCTCGTTTTATAGTCTCTTCCTTGGATTCCCCCTCCTCCATTTTACCACCCGGAAACTCATATTTTTTGGAAATATAATCATACTTATTCTCATTGCGCTGCACACACAAAATCTTGTTCTCGTGAACGACAATGGCGGCTACTACTTGGATGTGTTTCATGAGTTGAAATACGATTTTATTTAATACTGACTTTATCTTCCTATTAAGTATTCAAAGTTAACTAACTTTCTATTAAGTTGTTTTAATGTATTTAAAGTCAATATTAATTGAAATGCAGACTACTTATTTTTATTCCCCTTTCTTATGGGAAACATATGATTATATTTGAAGAAGCAAATAGCTACCTTTCTTTTTTTTATTAGGTTTCTCATTTCATTTTGCAAATTAAAAATAACCTTTAAACACCTTTGTAAACTGCTCAACTGCGTTTATACTCCATTTGAAATATTCTTCCCATCTCTTTTTGTCTTTGGGATTCCCATTATAAACTAGCAATATTCGTGAAGCAGTTGCTTCTGGCAGTTCCATCCAGTCTAATTGTTCGCCGAGAGCATATTCAATTTTTTCCTTGTTTTTATGAAAAGTATCAAATAAATCTTTGTCATTACGTATGTAAATTTCGCATCCCACATAATTTTTTAATGTATTTAATGTAAGTGAAATGTGACAACGGCTAGTCCCTATTGAAATATTATACCAATGCTGGGGCTTTGGAGTTCTACCAAAATTTGCAGATGAATTATGTAAATGAGCATACTCTTTTAAAGCTTCCCAAAATTCCTTTTGTAGTAATTTCAAATCGCTTATACTATTACCAGCTTCAGAACTTTTTATTGTTTTTCCCCAATTATTAGGTTCGCAAATAATGTTAAATTTAGGAGCTGGTTCAGATGTTCCAATCCTGTAAACTTCAATTTGTACAAGGAAAAAACTAATGTTTTCACTTATGTTGCGATTAAACCAATCAATCGCTTGGCGGTGCTCTTCAGTGTAATCCGTCACAACCCAAATAATAATACTTGCATCAAATGCTGAAGCGTAAGTTAATAATTGACCTAAATGCTTGTGGTCAGTTGAAGCTAGTTGATTTTCAATTATAACTTTTCGCTTTGAATCAATATCATCCGCCACTAAATCCACATTATATCTTCCAGCAGCGGCTTCGGGTTTTACGTTTTCAAGATTCAACTCAAGTTCCTCACAAAGCACCGATATATTTTCTTCTTTTGCCAACCATTGAGTAAAATCGATGGCTTCATGTCTCCAAATTTCACGAGGGTTTATTTTTGTAATGCGTGAGAGTTTTATATTCATTCTTAAATTTATCAGATTTGTTTATGCAGTTCATTTTAATAAAATAATATTGGAAGTATATTCTGTGAATTACTGAAGATGGCGATTAAATATTTTACTTACAAACATACAGTAATTTTTGTAGAAGCTTTAAGCTGGTTTCAACCAGTGAGTCACTAGGTTGTGATTAGTGTTTTTTAAATACCATTTATTCTTGACTTTGCATTTAGATAGTTATTTTTTCTAAGAAATTTATTGTAAATAACTTCTAATCCAATAATTTGCTCTTGGGTTTTGAGCCATTCTAATACTTTTATTTCGTTTTTATATTCAGTAGTTTTTTTGAAAATTTCAAAAAGTTTGAGAGCTATAGTTCTTGGTATTCCGTTCGATATTAATGAAATAACAACAGGTTCTTGTGTGCCTAATTCTATTTGAATTGGTAACGCTAAAGTTAATTTAAACTTCTCTTTTTGATACTCAACAAGGACATTTTCAAGTATATCCACTAATAATTTTAAATATTTTAAAAGTGAAAATGTGATAACTTTCAAATTAATTTTTATAACTTCTTTAATTTCCTTGTTAACATCAACTGGGTTATTTGCATCTATTCTTCTATCAGGTTTTACTCGTTCATCTTCCGAATAATATTTAATTCTGTTAGCTATAAGTTCTCCAATACTTTTACCTTGTATCCAGTTTATAGCATTTATACAAATACTTGTGGGGGAGATTGAAATATTATCTTTTTTCCATAATTCTGTTGTTATTTCAAATATATCATTTAATTTAACAATAATAGAATCTAGTTGCCAAAAGAAACTATTATCTTTAAATTCTAGTGTTTCAGCTTCCTCTCTTCTATAAGCTAGATTGAATTTTGAATTAGTATGAATAACCCAACTTTCAATATCTTTAATTACTTCTTTATAAAGTACATCTTGTAATAACGGATCTATAGTAGGATTTCGTTTTACAATTTCAAAAGGAATAATAACCCCCTCAATTGAATGTAAAACTGAATTAAATATTCCTTGTTTTTTATGTTCATTAAGATTGTGCTTATTTAAGAAAACCAATAGTGAACCATCATTTTTTAAAGCCTTATTTCTTAGTGATGTGATAATATTTTTAATCTTTGGAGATTCAATTTGATGGCTTGATTTTGTTATATCCTCTTGACTGATTTCAGGTAATGCCCTAGAACTAGAAGTTCTAACTTCCTTTTCATAACTTGCTTTATAATAGTTGTTTGCCCATTGAGTAATATTGTGTTTACTAAGACAGTAAATGGTCCCAAATAAAGAGTTTTTTAGCCTGCCTGCTCTACCAATTAAGTTACCGAATTCAAAATCTGTTAATTCTTCTTTATTCTTATCTGGTTTAATAACAAAAAGATTGTCGGCTGGCATATTTACTCCTTCAAGTAATGTTGATGTGCAAAATAATGTTGTTATTATTCCTTGCTCAAAAAGTGACTCTGTTTCCTTTCTAACAAATTCCGATAATGAACTGTGATGAAAAGCTACTCTTTTTTCGAGACAATTAATGAGAAAATACATAGGATGAATATCCGTTTTTACATATTTAATTAAATCTAATAATTCATCTTCTAGGATTAGGTCGGATTTTATTCTTTCAGAAAATTTTAAAGCCCATTTTTCAGCATAATCACCACGTGAACTATAAATTAAATTACTTTCATTTGGATTACTTAAAACAGAAATAATCTCGGAAAGACCAAGTCCTATATTTGAGTTGAATTTTTCCTCAATTTTATCAACTTTGAGTATATCATTGAGTTCATAGGTAACTTCATTGTTTATGAATAATGTCAGTGAAATAGAGTTTAACTTTAGTCTAATAATTGTACGTAGTTGAAATACTGGTGATAAGCCTGTATTAACAACCTTACTTTCTTTATTAAATAATTCATTGAAAATTTCGTTCGAGTTTGAAATGAATGGCCCAGCTGTAATGATTTTAGTGCTATCAGAGCCTTTGGATAATTCTTCATAAACATATTCGAATAGATTACCTCTGCCATCTTCATTTTCTACATTTTGTATTTCATCAATAAAAATGAGGTTTGGAAATGTTAAAGTATTTTCAGAATTAATGAATTTTACAGCTCTTTCTGGAGTAATAACATAAATTATCTTTTTCTCTTCAATTAATTCATTTTCAATAAATGCGTTTTTTACAATAATATTTGGAATATCAACTCTAAGTTCTTCACTTACTTGATTAATCAATGCTCTAGAAGGCACTATATAGAAAACACAATATTTCTCATTTCTTTCAAGTTCTTCTTCAATGTATTTCTTTAACACAAAAGATTTTCCTGTTGAAGTAGGAGCAGAAATCGAAATATATTTTTCTTTATTAATATTTTCAAAAAGACTCTTCTGAAAGTTAGTCAATAGATATGGTTTGCCGTTAACCAAAATAGAATTCTCAACTCTTTTTGTTATTAATTCCTGTATCAAGATTAGGTCTTCAAGAAAGTTCAATTGTCCTTGTGAATTATCATCTAATTTTTTAAGATGACTTGTCGCAGTTAGATTTCCAATTCTTGAAAAGAGAATATACACAACCTTTAATATTTCTAAATTATCCTTATTATTTAAAAATAAAAGTATTGCTAGATCCTGTACCTTTTTTAAATGTTTCTCGTTTTCACTTTCTGAAAGGATAGATGAGAGCCAAACAGCTTTTCTAATTTCGCTAAAATTTGTTTCAACAGTATTAACTGAAGATATTTTCCTACTAAGTAAATTGATAACTAGCTTTTCTATTACAGAATTTAGTGTCTTATTAGTATATATATTATCAAATCGCTCCATCTCCCTTAATTGTAATTACTTCGAATATGAAACTTTATGAATATTGAAATACATACCATTCCTAAAATTGTCAATGTTATTAAATGGAAAACAAAAAAAGTCAACGTAGACCTTTCCAATATGAGGGAAAGTGAGTAGCTTTTTATTGATTTTTTCTAATAGTTCATCTTTTTTAGATTCAATATATTCTTTTATTTTCAATTCTAATTCGTGATTATTTTTTGCACTAATTTCTAATCTAGCAATAGATTTTGTATTGTACATTATTAAAATTGGATGTACTAATATTTGGCTCTTAAAAATATCAGAACCTGGTGTAAGCATTTCATAAATTTTATCATAATCTATATCCTTTTCATCCACAAACAAAGTTTTATTAGCTACAATAAACTCCATATTATTGAATTCCGCCTGAGTTTCAGGGGCGTGAAATCTATTGATAGATCCTAATGCTTGATCTATACAATCACTTAGTTTTTGCATGATTTTAGATTCTCCAATAAAAATAGCTGGTTCAAAGATTCCTTTTTCAATTTCGTAGTTTCCAAGAAAAATACCATCTCCACCTTTAATTTGGTCTCTTGAATTAGACAATCCTTCAAT
>JBJXGU010000170.1:0-7332 GCA_046160245.1 Bacteroidia bacterium | reverse complement strand
GCCTCTGATGAGACAACCTCTGCTGAAAATTCAATTCCTTTTTATTTATAATGGCTTTGTTACCGTATTCATTTGTAGCGTTACTGCTGTTTGTGCCAATAACCTACCATTAATGGAAGCGCCTGTCTGTAAATTTATCCCCGTTTTTCCTAAGATGTTTCCTTCAAAATGACTGTTCGATCCTAAGGTAACGGCACCAGTGGTCTGCCAGAAAATATTTTTTGCTTGTGCTCCTCCAGTTAAAGTGATTTGAACTCCAGAGCTCATGTTAAGAGTTCCAGAAACTTGGAAGATCCAAACAGCATTCGGACCGCCTGATATGGTAATATTCGTTGGTATGTTAACGGCACTTGTCCATTTATATAGACCGGGTGTAAGCGTTAATCCTCCAATATTTCCGGCGCCTAAGTTTAAGAAATTAGGGTTAGAGCGTCCTTTAGCGTTATTATACGCGGTTTGCATATCAGCTACTGCTGTAGTCAATCTGGTGGCGTTCGTTATTCTGCAAGGAAGAGGGCCTGCTGCGTTGACTGAATAAATGTTGCCAGTTACCTCTGTACAAGTTAAAAGAATCGCAGCTCCGGTAATTGGGCTGGTTCCTGCATCGCCTGTAACCGCAGCTGGATGGACAACGGTGATTCCTGATTTTGAAAGAATAGCAAAATCACTCGCAACTCCTAATCTTACGGCTTTTCTACCCAAAGCAGATGTTTCTTCTATTGACTTAATAGCGGATATATCCGAATCTTGTAAAGAGGTATTCTCATCTTTTTTACAGCTTCCCAATAGTACTACCAACAGCATTGCCGAGATTTGGAGCAGTTTATTTGTTTTCATTTTTAGTTGAATTTAATAGGTAACAGATTTATTACTCTGCCAAAAGTAACGATCTATAGAGGAAGCGCGTTACACAATTTCAGAGATAAGTTGCATCATTCACACATTATCCTTAATGAGAATTGAACTATTAAATCGGATGCGGGGTATGTAGATTATAACAGGAGAAAACTTTGTGTTACCTACCTTGATGTTGTTTGTTTGGAGTCAACTGTTTAAAGTTTGTACAAAGGTTAAACAGGGCAATGTCAACAATATTTTTTAGTTCAACATAGAAAAGTGAGCCATCATCTTTTTTGAAGTTTATTTTTTTCATTTCGTCAATATTTTATTTATATTGTTGTCTAAAAATAGTTGATAAAATATTTCAGAATTACAAATTGAAAACTCTATATTTCTAGAGTAAGATTGGAATTAACGATCTTTAATAAATTTTGATTTTTCATTTTAATGGGAACTTTCCGCGCGGATTAAAAATGCAGCAAGTGAAAGTCTTTCCTGTTTAAGAAAGACTGTCACTTGATATCAAATGTTTAATTGACCTTGTATCGAATTAACCGTCGTTGGACGTAGTTGGGAGAACTAGAAAAAAACGGAAGTGTTTCCGATACCATTCCTATGTTCTCTGCATATCGGGTATCCATGTATCTTGGATTGCCTTGAGAATCCCAATTGGGATACATGCGATAAGTTTGTTTAAAGCTATAAGTTTTGAATTGTCCTGCCGGGCAACTCATTATAAAATTTTTATCTCCCATTTTTATAGATACTTCGCTTATGGTATCGTTAATACCGGCTGTAATAAAATAATGTCGAAATGTGTCTGTAAAATTTTGAGATGAAAATATAATTTGCCCAAGATGATTAACAAGGTAATGTGAAGAATCACGAACTGATCCATCACTTAATGAATAACCTGGCACCAAAGGGCGTATCATTTTATAATATTTATTGTTATTGATGATAGTATCTTTCTCAACATAGCAACTATCAATAATTCCTGTTGTGGTTGCATTACCAGAACTATCTACATTGAATCTTTCGTAAATCCAATAATTGCCAACTTTAAGTTGTGTGAAGTTTGGAGAGTTGGTAGGATTTGTTGAATCCTTTTTACAAGACGAAAGAGAAATGGTTAGCACAAAACCAAATGTTACTAATGTGTTAGTTTTCATATTTTGTTTTTTATGCGGTATAAACGCAAATTCGAAAATATATTGTGTGCCCGTTGAAGATGAGTAAGTTAAGTATAATTTCAATGTGTTTTCAAGCAATCAATGATCTTCAAATCTGTTAAAATTCTGATTTTATAAATTTTTTGAAAAACTGTTATACTCTTTTTGGAAACTATAAAGGAGTGTAAGAAATTATAAGTTGATCTTTTATCGACATTATAGTTCGAAGAATTCAATTTTCAAGAAGTTCAAGACAATGACTATTGCAACATTATTTTATAAAGGAGATTTACTCTAAATTGAAATACTTTTCATGTCACTCGTTGGTTTCAGTTTTAGTGTGAAACAACTTTTAGTCCTATGATAGATCCAATTAAAGTTATTATGAAAAATATTCGCAAAAAGGTCGCAGGTTCCTTAAATATTAAAATTCCTATTAAAGCTGTTCCAACGGCACCAACCCCTGTCCATACGGCGTACGCTGTTCCAATAGGTAAAGTCTGCGTGGCTTTAATGAGAAGCCCCATGCTAATAGTGAGCGTTACCATAAAACCCGCATACCATAAATACATTTCGTTTCCTGTAGTTTCTTTTGCCTTACCGAGGCAAAATGCAAAAGCAACTTCAAATAGTCCGGCAAAAATTAATATGATCCAATACATTTTTTGTTAGTGTTAATTACTGTTTAAAAGAATCAATAGTTACTAGAATCTATATCGACTTCATTCTGGTAACAGAAACGAGTTGTTAGCATTCCCATGCCTGAATAGGATGAGAGATTAGGGCCAATTATATTAGCGATATTCGAAGGTACTAATTTTCTAATAGTAAAGTCTAATTTATATAGGAAAGAATACTTGTTGATAAAAGGAATTAATGAAAAGCACTTCGTGATAAAATTGAATTCATCATTGAAAAACGAAATGATATGCAATCACGACTATTTCGAATAAAACTTATGTATTATTACTGAATTATACTATTAATAACAACAGTATAGCACAATAAATAAAACCTTTTTTAGCCAAAAAGTTAACCGCAACAATTATAACTCACTAAGTACTTGGAAAGATTCCTGTAAATTAATTGTTTTCGTTTTAGTCCAATCAATATTTTTATCAGCCTCTTCAACATTGATAAATTTGAAGTCGTTAAGATAGTTATCCAACTTCTCCATACAGGAATCAATTCCATAATATGTTTTAAATCTTTTTAATGTTCCGAGATCTTTAAATACAGGTTGACCTGTATCAAAATCTCTATAATGAAAATAGGCCATGGCGTAGGAAGATTCAGCGGTCCACTTTTTAATTATATAATAGGGGAAGAATCTAAAATATCCTCCACCTCCGAAAATGGTGCGAAGACCTAAAAAGCTAAAAGTGTTGATAGGAAATTCTTTAATGATCCCATTATTTAATTTTAGTTGAAAAGGAGTATTATATTTAAATTGGGGCAATCCACCGTAGTCTGATTTTCCAATAACAATGGAACTATCTATTTGAATTCCGCTTTCAAGTAGGAGGTCAAAAATCCACAAGTTTTCCTTAGAAACGGAAAATCCGGGAGCACGATATGAAATTATTTTTTCTCCTGTTGTTTGTTCTAAAATGTCAATGGAATTGGTTAGGTCAGATGTAAATTCAACGGAGGGTTTCATTGGAATTAAATCATGCGAATAACCATGCGAACCAATTTCATGCCCTGCCGTGCTAATTTTTTTTATTACCCAAGGATGACTTTTTGCAACACTACCTAAGCAAAAAAAAGTTGCTTTAACATCGTATTTTTCAAAGATGTCTAGCAAATCATTTATTCCTTTTTCTATTCTCGATTCAAGTGTACTCCATTGATTTTCTGCGCCAGAATTTAGTTTCAAAATGTGAAACCACTCTTCAACGTCTATTGTCATTATTTTCATTAAATTATTCTTTTTAATTATTTTGGGGATTGTGTGTAATAGTAGATTTAGATTGTATGACTGATCGACTGATGCAAATAATTGCAATGCTAAGAGTAGATCACATTATCCTGGGATGATTCCAAATGTAGAGGCTCAATTGGACTATAGTTAATGACTATAAAATGAACGGTTCCTTTTCATAAAGACGCACCAAATTACAAATTTTTATTTCTTCACGCAAACAAGAAATCATTTGATCTTACTTTTTTCTTTCGTGGCGTTTATCTACTAGTTTGTTTGCCAACACGAAAAACAATCTCGCTGAGCCTATTGATTATCAATCCTTTTTATAAATTTATAGCGTGATCCCATTTCTCCTTTCAAGGAATTAATTTGGAATTTTATTGTTGTACTACAAATTTAATGAGTTGAAATTTCATCCCATCAAAGTAATGAAGGCAATAAAATCCATTAGGAAGTGATGTGTTAATGGAAATAGGTTGATGGTTAGATTCGATTTCGTAATTATAAAACATTTTGCCTTCTGAGTTGAAAATAGTAATTCGACCGGTATGTCTAAGTCCATTTCCATGAATATTTATTGCACCCGTTGATGGGTTTGGATATAAATGAAGACTAGAAACAGATAAATTTTCTATTCCCGTGTTCATCGTACATGGTGATGGTTGTGGATTAAATTCGATAGGCGAACCGGCTGTTGGTGGGTAGAGTTGAAATGCAGGATAATCTGGAGCATAAAACAAACTTCTAAAAACTTGATTTATAAAAATGTTATTTCCTTGAGTTGCAGGTCCGTTTTGATTCACCGGATTTTTGTATTGCCAAACTGTATTTCCAATGCTGTCAATTTCAAAAAATGTTCCGGAAGAGCCTTCGCAAATTAATGTATGTCCATTGGGTAATCGTTGCGCATTGCTAATATTCATACTAAAGAAAGACGTAGGAACGGGGTCGGTGTAAGTCCAGTTTGCTTGTAAAGGTCCAAATGCATTCGCTGTATCTTGGGTATAATATCCTGCACTGTCTTGAGGAAGATGGATTACCTCCACTGTGGAGTAATTCCCTCCGGGACGACCGGTTCCATTGTTGAATACCATCACTGCACCGCCATCATTTAAACTATCCAGAATCCAATGTGCAGAGTGTGGACCATATAATTTTTGATCAGAGACTATTCCTCGATTATAGGTGCGAGGGTTTCCCCAACGATATAAAATATCACCACCTTTTCCATATTTTCCGCCAACATGTCCTGAAGCACTAGTTGTTGTGGTGCTATGATCAATGATCCAAAATTCACTGAAAAAGCGGGAGCAAAGTATGATCTGATTGAGTGCTGGATTATAAGTAACCGCATTGAGGTGAATCCAATCTGGGTTAGTACTGGTGGCAGTGATGTTAAAGTTGATGTGAACCAATTCGGGATGTGATTGTACAACACCAAAATTTGATTTTGAAGAGTTATGTTGTTGTATCAAGTGATCCCAAACACTCCACTCCCAAATAATAGTTGCCGAGTCTGTACCCAAAGGTTGAAGTTCGATGATTTTCTCGGTGAAAAATTCTGTTCCCGAAAAAATAGTATCTAGACCCGCATCAAATGCTTCGAGCAATGTTTTCTTTTCAAATAGTAAAACGAGCACATTACCGTTAGGCATTGGGTAAACGTCGTGATGTTGTAAACGATTTGCATCGGATACTTCGTAAGACCATACAATCTGCCCCGTCCAACTTACTTTTTCAATATATCCTCCACTACCGCCTGCACTGAAAGCAGGATTCATTAAATTGCCTGTACGTAACAAGGTCCCATCTTCCAGTAAATACACTGAATTCCCCGGTCTATAAGTAGCAGGCCATTCATTAATTTTTCGGCCACACTTATCAATCAAATAGGTTTCGTTATAAGTTAAAGGTGAAAAAAGCACATATCCATCCACGTTAGTGCTGTCAGCCTGTAATAATCCCATCGTAATTTGAGCAGAGGTACTCAATGCAAGGCATAGAAGAAATAAAAGAGGAGCGATTTGTTTTTTCATAGATACAAGAAGCCCCGGCTATTTGATAACCGGGGCTAACTTTATTATTAAAATTATTCTTTAATTAACTTCATGCGGTATTGACCTTCTGCAGTGTTGATTTGCATAATGTACATACCACTTGCTTCGTTTTCCAAACTAAGAAGCTGACTTCCTGGATTTAAACGATGGTTTTGAATCAATCGTCCATCAAGAGAATATACAGACAATTGAATGTCTTTCTTCACTTGCATTTGGAAGATACCTGATGATGGGTTAGGATATACTGATAATATTTCATTACCTAATATGTCTTCTAATCCTACACAAGATTTTACAGCTACTTGGATCGATGCTGAGCTACTACATCCGTTAGCATCAGTACCTGTTACTGTATAGGTTTGTGTAGCAGTCGGGTTAAATGGAACACCATTGGTAACACCATTACTCCAAACATAGGTTGTTGCATTACCACCATATGTTAATGTTACTGGATCTCCAGAACAAATAGTATCGTTGGTTGCGCTTGCAGTTACAGTCGGGAAAGATGTACAAGCACTTTGTAAATTAGCTCGTACTAAAAAAGTTCTTGCGAAGTTAGCTCCAAAAGTTTCCACGTTAGTCCATGTTCCATTTGGATTTCCAACCCAGTCAACCCAACACGTTCCTGGTGTGAATATGCTTGTAGTTATGCCAAGAGCAAGTGTAGAATCAGTTTCCACTGCAGCAACTAAATAAGTTCCTGGAGCTAAAGTTAAAGGAGTACCCGGACTTACTTCAAAAGTAAGCCATCCTGAAGTATCTGTTGGTAATACAAGTGTAGGAGAAGCGTATAATAAATTAGAAGGCACACCAGCTACCATCCCGAATACTGCAATTCCAACGGAACTAGTTGCAAGTTGATTAGTTAAAAATAGAGAAACTGAACTTAACTCGGTAGGTTGGCTAATGTCAAATTGATTTCCAAGGTAACCAGTAACTCCAGCTCCTATTCCAAGGGCACCAGTGGGTGTCCCATTGTCTCTTGCCATCGTTGTATCACTAATGGTAATAGTTTGACCAGAAATTGTGTCGTTAGCTGGATTGGCATCCGATTCATTAATCGATACGCTATAGAATACATTGTAAGTATCCGGAGACGGAGGAGTGAATGTGTTGGCAGTAGTTAAAATAGAGGTTGCTCCACTTGCTAATGTAGGTAAAGCAGGACTATTAGAATTAAATACCGAGTTTAAACTGCTATTGAAAACCTCACCATTAAGAACAACGCCGGTTACAGGAGAGGATCCATTATTATCAACTTCAGCTGATAATGTAAACGAAGGTTGTTGGCTTTCAGGAATAATGGTGTATTCTGAAAAAGAAGGGACAGAAGCCA
>JBJXGU010000169.1:0-3014 GCA_046160245.1 Bacteroidia bacterium | reverse complement strand
TAATAAAATATATAAACTGGGAAAGCCCTTTACCAAAGAACTTGAATTAATAGAAAGCACTTTTCATTGGGCAATAGAACAAGATACGAGCAAAATTCAATCACTTTCGGACACTGGCGCCCCAGTTTATGTCGTAGGGTCTGGAGGGTCATTGAGTGCCTGCTATTTTGCGGTTTATCTATTACAAAATATGGGGATAACGGCGAAAGCCATTACACCCTTAGAATTGTATTATTCGCGTCATGCTTTGAGTAAATCCAGGATCTTGTTTCTGAGTGCAAGCGGAAAGAATAGCGACATACTTTTTGCTTTTAAAAAATCTTTGGAAAGTAACCCTTTGGAAATCACCACAATTTGCATGAGAAAGGGAACACCTTTGACAAAGCTTGCAAATAAGTATTCCATTGCGAATGCTATCGAATTTCAACTTCCGTCCGGTAAAGATGGTTTTTTAGCCACGAATTCTTTATTAGCATACTTTTCAATCTTGCATAAATCATTTCAGAAACCTGGAACGAATAGCATTGTTAACTTCAAAGAAAATTTCGAATTATCAATCAAAACTTTCTTAGATAAAATCACAACAGATCACACAATTACCATCTTATATGGAGGTTGGGGACATCCTGTCGCGATTGATATTGAATCAAAGTTTACAGAAGCTGCATTGGGTAATATCCATATGTCGGATTATAGAAATTTTGCACACGGAAGACATCACTGGTTTGCCAAAAGAGGAAAGGATTCGGCCATCATTGCACTTATCACACCAGAAGAAGAAGGTATCGCAAAAAAGACCCTGTCGATTTTGCCAGAATCAATCCCAAAATTATTGATTACGACTGATAAAGATTCTTCGATTGGGAGCTTAGAACTCTTAATTAAATCTTTTACATTGGTAAACTTTACCGGACAAAAGCAGAAAATAGATCCAGGCAGGCCTGGTGTTCCGAAATTTGGAAGGCTTTTGTATAATTTGAAATACTCCTCACTGTATAACGAAAAAAAAAAGAGCTACCAGCAAGCGTAGTATCTGCGATTTTAAAAAAGTCGAAAAGCAGTTCGTTTAATAATCTTTCTGAAGAGCAGAGGGTTTACTGGACGAAAGCATATCAATCTTTTTTAGAAAAGCTAAAAAAAGGGAAATTTGGCTCGGTGGTTTTAGACTATGATGGAACTCTTTGTTCTAGTCAGGACCGATACAACAAGCTTTCTGTTGAAATAGCAGATCAGTTAATAAGAATTTTAGCTGCTGGGTTTATCCTCGGAATTATAACTGGACGAGGAAAATCTGTTCGTAAAGAGCTCCAAAAAGTAATCCCGAAAAAGTATTGGAGGAAAGTCATTGTCGGGTATTACAACGGGTCGGATATCGGCACTCTTGATAATGAATCTCTGCCTGTCACAGACTCAAATCAAAATTCAGAATTGTTAAGAATACATTCTAGATTATTGGAGCATGATTTTATTTCAAAATTGAAAACTGAACTTCGTCCGAAACAATTGACAATTGAGATAGCAAACAAAAAAGATTGGCCTAAGTTAAAAGGGTTTATACAGCAGGTGGTTATGCAATTAGACGCTGTAAATATTCAGGTATTAGAGTCTAGTCATTCAATGGATATAATTGTTCGACCAGATGTATCAAAATTGAACATTTTCCCTTTTTGTCAGGAAATGTCTCAGAAATTCAAAATTTCTGAACAGAGTATCTGCATAGGCGACCGTGGACAAGGGCCAGGAAATGACTATGAATTGTTATCGACAAAATATTCTTTATCTGTTGACGAAGTCAGCGCGGATAGCAACAGCTGCTGGAATTTGTCTCCATTAGGATTAAATGGAGTTGATTCAACGATTTGCTACTTAAAACGCCTCAAATTTCATGACAAATATTTTACAATAGACTATGAAAAATGAAATGGCCCAGGCGTTCCTCAGGGTGGTTCTTCAATCAGAAGTTGAGGAAGATGAAGAGGCTCAGGCATTCCATGAGATTCGTAAATACTTTCAAAGTATGGCGCGATATAAGTATGATGCCTATCAGCAGTATGCGCCTGGGATGAAATTTATTGAGCGCTTTGCTTTATGGTTAGATCAATTTAATCAAGAGCACAGAAGAACAGTGCTCAACTTTATTAAAGATCGACTTGTTTTTATATCATCTGATGAGATGAATTCCCTTGTTTCATCCTGTTTTCCGGATTGTATAAAACAAATATTAATTAAAGATGCTTCCTTGCTAAGCAAGAAGTCTTCGTACGAAATAAAAGGTATCACTGAATCAATTGAATACAAAAAACTATTAAAACAATCTCTTTTTTTTGGACTTAGTGATGGGGCTAAGACAGATGTTTTTCGTAGAGCAAACGCGGGCATAATAATGCATGATCAAATATATCAAACCTACGAAATGTCTGCTGGGCGTGCCGTTAAAATGAAGGAAGATTTGCATGAGGAATTAAGTATGATTCTAGGTAAGAATTTCCCGGAAGATGAAGGTAAATTCAAGAACCTATTTTTGCTTGATGATTTTTCTGCTAGCGGATCCTCTTATCTCGTCGAGAAAGAAGGGCAATTGAAAGGTAAAATCTCTCAATTATTCGAAAGCATTTTTGGACAAAAAGACGGTGAGAAAAATAAACTTCATGAAATTTTTGATATTGAAAATTTGAATATTCATGTCATTCTATATCTATGCACAAGTCAGGCGGATAGGCAGATAACAAGCTATTTTGAAAAATTGCAAAAGAAATATGGTAAAGCTCCAAAGATGCATCATCTTCATTTGATTCCTGATACTTTTAAGGTAGAAGGAGAAAGGGATAAAATAATGTTAGAAATATGTGGGAATCCTAAGTATTATGATCCAAAAATTCAGGATAAGCACACAGGACTTGACAAGAATATTCATTTGGGTTACAAGGATTGCGCATTACCACTTGTTTTGGCCCACAACTGCCCAAATAATTCCTTGGCAATGTTATGGTCATATGATGAGTTAGAGTTTACCG
>JBJXGU010000168.1:0-18102 GCA_046160245.1 Bacteroidia bacterium | reverse complement strand
ATCTAATCGCGAAGCCTCGCGACTAACGTCTAAAATCTAATCGCGAAGCCTCGCGAACGTCTAAAATCTAACATCTAAAATCTAAAATCCAACATCTAACCTCCCTTCAAAATTTCTATTCTAAACTTTACAATCTTTGAAATTAAAGCCAGCGGCATTTTTTCATCCAATGGAAATTGAACCGATCCTTTTCCATGTTTGTATTTTGATAATTCTTTCGAAAATTCAGCGTGTCCGCTTGGTGTTGCATACAATCCAATATGATTTTTATATCCTGCATAATAGACCACCGGTTTTCCATTGAATTTATACGACGGCATGTTGTAGCTAATCCCCTCCGTTGCTTTGGGAGCTGCTTTTGCAATCGTTTTTCTTATTTCATTTAAATGCATTTGAGTGGATGAAGGAAAGTCAAGAAGGTAATCATCAACATTCAAGTATTTCTTTGTTTTCATTATTACTATTCTATTAATAGATGTAAACCCATCAAGATGAAAAGTAAAATTAAAATTTTTCTTCCATCAAAAGAAATGGAATTTATTAATTTGAATCGAATTGAATTGGGAGACAATTTACGTATTATTGATACGACCATCGGCCCCCAACTCAATAAAAATGACGCTAAACATTAAATTTTTGTAATAAAATCATGATTTTTTTAGGGCATTTATAAAATTTCACTTGCTTTCACTTTTTTATTGCCTTATATTTGTCTTCGGCTCTCCAATACATGGGAGCTTTTTTTTACGGCAAGCATTATACTACTAACATAATTAAACAGTAAGGACCCCTTGGTTTGTCTGCGGACAAACAGATCTAACGTATGAACATGGATAGCACTCCGGTGAATCCTGAAGAGCAATTGCCTTCAGACACCTCGGCTGAGAATTCGGCCCCTCAAATTAATGAATCATCTGAAAGTCAGGAAGTATCAGAAACTCCCGCTCAGGATTCCAATGAAAACAAAGAACCTGTAGTTGAAGTCAATGCAGAAGTTCCTGTTCAGGATTCCAATGAAAACAAAGAACCTGTAGTTGAAGTCATTGCAGAAGTTCCTGTTCAGGATTCCAATGAAAACAAAGAACCTGTAGTTGAAGTTATTGCAGAAGCTCCAGTTGCTTCAGAAGCTTCAGTTGCACACCATGACGATCATCACGAAGAAGAGGTTCACATCGACGTGACCGATGAAAGTCATGAAGAATTAGTTGCAGAACCCGCCGAGGATTTTGGCCAAATGTCGAAAGAAGATTTGGTGATTCGGATGGATGCTTTTAGCAAAGAAAATGATGTTAACGCAGTAAAGAATAGAGTTCAAGCAGCTCGTGATTCTTTTCAAGTAATTTTTAATCAAGAACGCGATATAGCTTTTGCCGCTTTTATAGAAGCCGGCGGAATCAAAGAAGAATTTGATTATAAAGATACATTAGAAGAAAAGTTTTTTGACGCTTACAAAGTTTTTCAAAAGCGTCGCTCAGAATTTATTCTAGGTCAAGAGAAAATTAGATCCACCAATTTAAAAGTGAAGAACGAAATTCTTCTGCAGATGAAAAACATCTTGCAAACAGAAGAAGATATGTCTAAGGCTTTTAATGAATTTCATGAGTTGCAAGCGAAGTGGAGAGGAGTAGGTCCCGTGCCGCCACAAAACGTGAATGATTTGTGGATGACCTACAAATTGTATTGCGATCGTTTTTATGAATTCATTCGACTGAATCGTGAGTTGCAAGACCTTGAGATGAAAAAAAATCTCGAGATGAAAATGCATCTCTGCGAAAAAGCAGAAGAGTTATTGCTCGAGCCTTCTTTGAATAAAGCGTTGCAGGATATGCAAACTTTGCAAATTAAATGGCGTGAAGTGGGTGCCGTTTCTCGAGAGAAAAGAACAGAAATTTGGGTGCGCTTTAAAGCGGCCGTCGATAAAGTTTATGACAACAAACGCAGTTATATCGATTCGCAAAAAGAATTCTTCGAAAAGAATTTCGCAGATAAGAATACGTTGATAGCAAGTGCTGAAGAGATCATCAAAGATCAATTCGCGAACCATCAACAGTGGCAAGCCGGATTAAAAAAATTGCTGGAGCTACAAACGGATTGGAGAAAAATTGGCCCCGCTGGTAAGGATCATAATGATTCCATTTGGAATAAATTTAAAGCGACTTGCGACCAATTCTTCAAGAATAAAGATGAATTCTACAAGCAGAAGAAACAAGAGTACGCAGCTAACTTGCAACAAAAAACAGAGTTGTGTATTCAAGCAGAAAGTTTGAAAGAAAGTGATGCTTGGAAAAATACAGCGCAGGAACTTATCCGCCTTCAGCAAGAATGGAAAAAAATTGGTCCTGCAGGTGATAAGAATGAAAAAATTTGGCATCGATTTAAAGAAGCCTGCGACGCGTTCTTCACACGCAAAACTGCACATTTCTCCGATCAAGATAATGCGCAAGCTGGAAATCTGGATTTGAAAAATGCGTTAATTACTGAGGTTGAAAAATTAGAAGTAAATGGTGATGCGAATGAGGCGCTCGAACAGCTAAAAGCATTTCAGCGAAAATTCACTGAAATAGGATTAGTGCCCATGAAGCATAAAGACGACATTCAACAACGATTTAGAGCCGCCATCCAAGTTCATTTTGACGCTTTGAAATCTACTCCTGAATATCGCCAATCTTTCAACCGAACAGATCGTCCGGAACGAGGTGACCGCCCCGAAAGAGCAGGTGGAAGAAGCGAACGGCCATATCGTCCGGTAGCGGAAAGTGGTGGAAATGAGGAACAAAGGAATTTGAGCAGTAAAGTGACTAAGCTCGCTGGAGAAGTTCAATTATGGGAAAATAACCTCGGTTTCTTTGCCAACTCCAAAAATGCATCAGCATTGAGAGAAGAATATGAGAGTAAGATTCAACAGGCCAAGGAGGAGATAAATAAGTTGAAAGTCCGTCTGAATGAGTTGAAAAATGCCTGAAAAGCATCATAGTATTGTAAAATAGTGAGCTATAAAAGCCCTTCTGGAAGAAAATTCCAAGAAGGGCTTTCATTTTTTAGGGATTATTGCTTTCTCTATCAATTGATTTTGTATTTTCGCTCTCCTTATCTGAATTCTTGGGCATATTCCCAACTATGAATTTAGCATTTGATTTTCGTAACTTAGTAAACCATAACAAAAATTAACTAAAGCCTAATGAAAAAAATTTTATTAATCGCGGGCCTTGCTATTGCAACCTGCTTTAGCAATGTACAAGCGCAAGAAAAATGTTTAACTGAAATTATGTTTCAGGAAGCAGCAGCGAAAGATCCATCGTTATTAAAAAGCAGACAAGATTTAGAAGATTGGACACTGAACTATCTTAACTCACAAAATCAGAATGTAAATAGTACAGCACAAGTGAATCGTGTGATTCCGGTAGTAGTACATGTAATTCATTATGGTGGTCCTGAAAATATTTCGAAAGCTCAAATATTAGATCAGATCCGTGTGCTGAATGAAGATTATAATTATTTGAATGCGGATTCTGTAAATACTCCTGCCGTTTTTAAACCACTAGCTGGAGTAACCAATATAGAATTTAGAATGGCACAATTGGATCCAAATGGTAATTGTACGGATGGAATTAATCGTGTGTATTCTCCTCTTACTTACAACGCTCGTAACAACGTGAAGTCGTTGATCTATTGGCCAAGTAATCAGTATTTAAATATGTGGATTGTAAGTAGTATCGAAAATTCTAATGGTAGCCCTGGTCAAGTAATCGGTTTTGCTCAATTTCCTGGAACAGGTCCAGCCACAACGGATGGTGTTGTGATTAAGCATGATTTTATGGGAACTATTGGAACAGCTTCTTCTGGTGATGCAGGTCGTACTTCAACGCATGAAGTAGGTCATTGGTTAAACCTACGTCATATTTGGGGTGATGCTACTTGTGGTAATGATCAAGTATCCGATACACCTACTCATTTTGAAGCAAACCTTTCTATTTGTCCAACATGGCCTCATATTTCTAGTTGCGCTGGAAGTGCTCCTAACGGTGATATGTTTACGAACTATATGGATTATACAACTGGCGGATGTCAAAATATGTTCTCTGTAGGTCAATCTGCACGGATGAATGCGGCATTGTCTTCTTCTGTAAGTGGTAGAAATAATTTATGGTCGGCAGGAAATTTGGTCTTGACAGGCACAGATGGTACACCCGCTGTATTGTGTACTCCCGTTGCTGATTTTGCAGACCGTCCTAAGTTTATTTGTCAAGGTGGATTTGTTCAATTTTTTAATGCCTCTTGGGGTGGAACTGCATCAGGTAGAGTTTGGACATTCCCAGGTGGAACTCCGGCAACCGATACTTCTGCAAACCCTTCTGTAGTATATTCTACACCCGGGACCTATGATGTGCTCTTATCCGTGACAAATGCTGCCGGTACGAATACAAAAACTGCTGTAGGCATGGTAACCGTGAGCCCTACGGTTGTTGCTAATTCAATGTTCCCTTTAATGGAAGGATTTGAATCGGGTGTATTTCCTTCTGCTAATGATTGGCATATGTACGATGCAAACGGAGGCACATATTGGGATGTAAATAACGCTGCTGCTGCAACAGGTCAGTACTCGATTAATTTGTATACGTACCAAGGTGCAAATAAGGGACCCGATGAATTTGTTACCAGCGCATTTGACTTAAGTAATGTAACCGGCACACAATTGTCCTTTAAGTTGGCTTATGCAACGAAGAACACAACCAGTACCAATACCGATAAATTAGTGGTTTATTATTCTGCAAATTGTGGTCAAACCTGGACACCGAGATATACCAAGGCAGGTGCAACTTTACAAACTACGCTAGCTTCTGTAAATAGTGACTTTTTACCATCGGCTAGTCAATGGAGAACTGAAAATATAAATTTAACTGCTACCTCCATTTCAACCAAACCAAATATTCGTTTCCGTTTCGAATTCACGTATGATACCGGAAATAATATTTATATCGATGATATTAATTTATCAGGAATTGTTGGAGTGAATGAAGTGAATGCAGAAAATTCAAATGTTGTGGTTTATCCGAATCCAAGTAAGGCGGCAACCTATGTTGACTTTAAAGTAACAAATCCTAGCGATGTGATGATTGATGTGTTGGATGTACAGGGAAGAACAGTAAGTTCTTTTAAAGATTATTTTTCAGTTGGCGATCATCAATATACGATGAATGCAGATCTTGAGAAAGGTGTATACATGGTGCGTTTATCTTTTGGTGATCATTCAGTAACCAAGAGAGTAGTTATTAATTAATAAATAGTAAGTAATAATGAAGGTTGCGCTCGTAGAGAATTTCTACGGGCGCAATTTATTAAATGAGAATACGGTACTTGTCTAAATATACCGCGGTATTCTAAGCTAAATTAAAGAAAATGATAAAAAAAATTATTGCGGGTATCTTCTTAGTAGTGGCTACTACACAAACTAGTTTCAGTCAACAAAATGGATATCGCACCTGTGATACGGATGTGATGTGGTTAGAAGCCGTTAAAAATGATCCGGCTGTTGCAGAAAGAAATGAACAACTGAGAGCGTTTAGAAAATTATTTACAACATCTGCCGCTGCAAAGAAAGGAGTTTCAAGTACGGGTGTTATTTCTTATCGTATTCCGGTAGTTTTTCATGTCATTCATCGATATGGAACAGAGAATATCAGCAAAGCGCAAATTTTAAATGGAATGGAGTTGATGAATTTAAGTTTTCAAAAACTCAATAGCGACACCGGACAAGTGATTCCACTTTTCCAACCCATTTTTGCGGATTGTGAGATTGAATTAGTACTTGCGAATTTGGACCCCTTCGGTAATTGTACCGATGGGATTACAAGAACGTATTCAACACTTACATCTTCTGCAAGTGATAATGTTAAAGCGTTAATAGATTGGCCTTCGAATCAGTATTTCAATATTTGGGTAGTGCAAAATATTGCAAGTGGCGCAGCGGGTTATGCTTACTATCCGGGAATTAGTGCAAATATTGATGGCGTAGTGATGCGTCATGATTATGTTGGAGGAATCGGAACTTCTAATGGATCAAATTATACAGAACGTTCATTAACCCATGAAGTAGGTCATTGGCTGGATCTTCCGCATACATGGGGCTCAACAAATAGTCCTGGAGTGCCTAGTAATTGTAATACTGATGATGGCATTGGTGACACTCCCAATACCATCGGCACTGCTAATTTTTCTTGTAACACCGCTCAATCAACTTGCGGTGCAATTGATAATGTTCAGAATTATATGGACTATGCAGCTTGTCATTATATGTTTACGGAAGGACAAAAGGCGGCAATGCATGCTGCTTTAAATTCTCCAGTGGGAGGAAGAGATAATTTATCTACCCAAAGCAATTGGTTAGCCACAGGAACGGAAATTGGTAGAGTTATTCAAACATGTGTGCCTACTGCCGATTTTAGTAATTTGAAACGTGGGGTATGCGCTGGTTCATCATTAACTTTTAAAGATCTTTCCTGGAATGGCGAAGTGACATCTCGAGTATGGACTTTTCAAGGCGGAATACCGGCCACCGATACTTCGGCTAGCCCTACCGTTATGTATCCTACTCCTGGGATTTATAATGTTACGCTAACGGTTTCCAATGTCAATGGTACCGATATTCTTACGCGAACGAACATTGTGGAAGTATCGCCCAACCCTGGTGTAAATAGTATCCCCTTTGCAGAAGGATTTGAAACCATTTCTTTTCCTAGTGGTGGATGGAGAGTAGAAAATCCAAATAATAATAATGCATGGACGGTTTCATCAACTGCCGCAGCTACCGGAGTCAAAGCACTTCGATTATTAAATCATAGCGGAAACAACTCAGGAAGCATCGATGAAGTGATTACTCCCACGTTTAATTTATCGAATGTAAGTGGAACGCATCTTACATTTAGTTATGCATTCGCTTCTAAAAATAATTCAGATAGTTCTGAATTGAATATGTTTTACTCTACAAATTGCGGTGAAACGTGGACACAGCGCTTTGCTAAGAAGGGCGCAAGTCTTACCACTGCACCCAATACGACAAATAGTTTTATTCCAACTTCGAGTGAATGGGCTTCGGTAACTGTTAATTTAGTTTCAGGAACCATTTCCAGTAAACCGAATGTTCAATTTAAGTTTCAGTTCAAGAATGTAAATGGAAATAATATTTATTTAGATGATATTAATATTTCAGGAATTGTAGGTTCACAAGAATTGTTGGCAATACAAAACGATTTCGAAGCATTTCCCAATCCATCGATGAGTAATGTTCAAGTGAAAATGAATTTGGAAAAGTCGCAAGAGGTGCGAATGGAATTGATGGATGTAACGGGTAGAGGTGTTTCTAATTCCTCCATGGATGCAATGGCGGGTCTCTTTCAAACAGAAATTGCAAATCCTGGATTAGCGGGCGTTTACTTTTTAAAAGTGAGTTTGGCTGATGGACAATTCACTAAACGCATTGTATTTATCCCATAATAAAGTTAAATTAATTGAAAGGAAGCATGGCAAAGTATAATTGGAAATCTACTTATGTAATGTATGCATCGCCGGAAGATGTGTTTGAAGCATTCACCGATCCAGGGATCATTGATCTTTGGGGTGGAGGATTGTCGGTGGTGGAATCTACTGTTGGTGGAAAGTTTGAATTGTTTGATGGATGGGTGAAAGGTGAAGTGACACATTTCAATCTCGACAAAGAACTAGGCTTTACCTGGAAACCTGCAGAATGGGATAAGCGAACAAGTCCATCTAAAGTACATATTCGTTTTATGCCACATCCAGCAGGAACGGATCTCGTTTTGGAACATACCGATTTCCCATCAAAGGAAGAATGTGATAAACACGGCAACGGTTGGGTCGATTTTGTACTCGATCCGATGAACGATTATTTCACGATGGAAAAAGAGAAATAATATCCGTTTGCAAACGAATAAAGAAAACTCCGAATTGGCTAAGACTAATTCGGAGTTTTTTTTGTGTCTATAGTGAGAGCAGAAAATGAAATTATTTTGAATTTGTAAATTTTGATTTATATTTGCATCCTTGATACAAGGATACTACACCTTTTATTAAGTCATTGAATAATAAAAATATTTTTTATGAAAATTTAACAAAAGGGTTTAACAAGAGATTCATCTGTAATTCGATTAATTCATCAAGGTAGATTATACTCTCCTTCTCCATTCTGTTTTGAAAGAGGAGGTTGTACCATTGGTTGATTTTATAGGAAGATGGATTTGCTTCATAAAGGTAAATGAAAAATCAAATTGAAATTTATCAAACTTTGGATCATTCAATTAAAATCGCAGTTCGATTTGAAAATGATTCAGTATGGTTATCTCAGCAGCAACTTGCTATTTTATTTGAGCAAACGAAGCAGAATATTAGTTTGCATATTAATAATTGCTTCTTAGAAGGGGAGTTGGACAAAATTTCAACTGTCAAGGAATTCTTGACAGTTCAAACTGAAGGTAAAAGACAAGTGAAGCGTGATATAGCCCATTATAATCTGGATTTAATAATTTCTGTAGGATATAGGGTAAAGTCAAAAGTCGGAACCCAATTCCGCCAATGGGCAACAGCTAGATTAAAGGATTATTTGGTGCAAGGATATGTAATCAATGAAAGGCGCTTATTGGAAAAGCAGCAACATGTAGAGTACCTGAAAACTGGAATCAGAATATTAAGTAGAGCAATTGAAGAGCAGGTTAATGTTTCTGATAGCGAATCTTTACGAATTTTTGCTAAAGGTTTAACATTGTTGGAAGATTATGATAATGAATTGTTAGATCAGTCGAGTAGAACTGATATAAAGATCAAATACCCTAAATTAAAAGATTATTTTCATTTGATAAGTAAAATGCAGTTGTCAATAAATTCGAAAGTATTTGCTAAGCCAAAGGACAATAGTTTTGAAAGTTCAGTTCGCATGATCGAGCAAAGTTTTAATGGCTGTGAATTCTATAATGGGTTGGAGGAAAAAGCTGCGATGCTTTTATATCTCATTGTTAAGAATCATTCGTTTGTAGATGGGAATAAGAGAATCGGTGCAGCTTGTTTTTTATTTTTCTTAGAAAAAAATAATTTACTGGTTAATAAACTTCAACAGCCCATTTTAAGCAATGATGCTTTGGCATCCTTAACGTTATTCGTCGCTTCAAGTCGACCTAATGAGATGGGGACAGTAAAGCAATTAATTATCAGTATTCTTAATAGAAATCAATAGAAGGTATCTGTCTATTAAACAAAAATATTTTAACTTTAAACAATTTATAAAATGGAATTAACGAAAGAGCAAATCGAAATTGTAAACTCATCGGGCAATATCAAGATTAATGCAGTTGCAGGATCTGGGAAAACAACAACGATTATAGAGTACGCAAAGTCCCGACCTAAGTCGGCAAGAATCCTGTACTTGGCTTTTAATAAGTCGGTGAAGTTGGAAGCCATGAAAAAGTTTACAGCCCAAGGCTTGACCAATGTAAAGGTAGAGACTGCACATTCTTTAGCCTACAAGCATATTGTGATGGGCAGTGATTATAGGGTAAAAGCCTTTAGCTATAAAATACATGAAATTGTAGAGTTGTTGGGACTTAAGGGGAATGGAGAAAAACATAATGAATTTGTAATTGCAAATCATATTATGAAGTTCATTGCCTTTTTCTGTAATAGCGATAAGGAGAAAATTCAAGAGTTAAATTATTTAGATACCATCAGCGATAAAAAAGCAAAAGCATTTGTGCAGTCTTATTATGATTATATCGTAAGGCAATCTAGATTGTTGTTGAGCAGGATGGATAAAGGGGAGATTGAAATAACACACGATTTTTATCTGAAGAAATTTCAATTGTCAAAGCCCCTTTTGAAGTACGATTATATTTTATTTGATGAGGGACAAGATGCCTCTTCTGCTATGTTGGATGTGTTCCTCAACCAAAAAGCAACGAAGGTAATAGTAGGAGATACCAACCAACAAATTTATGGATGGCGTTATGCTGTGAATTCATTAGAGAAAGCCGATTTCAAAACATTTCATCTTTCTACCAGTTTTCGATTTAGTCAGGATATTGCAGGATTGGCTGGAGGAGTATTAAATTACAAGAATCATTTACAACCCTATCAAGTAATTCCCATCACAGGAATGGGAACTAGTAAAAAGATAAAGAGTAAAGCTGTTATCGCTAGAACTAATTTAGGATTACTCTTAAAAGCTATTGAGTATGTTTCGGAAAATAAAAATACGAAGCCTATTTATTTTGAAGGGAATATTCATTCTTATACTTATGCCGACGAAGGCGCATCTCTCTACGATATTTTAAAATTATATAATGGAAACCATCGATCCATCAAAGACAGTTTGATTAAATCGATGAAGGATTTGGAGGACTTAGAAGATTACATCAAGAAAACGGAAGATGTTCAATTAGGAATGATGGTAGAGATTGTTCGAGAGTACGGAAATGAAATTCCGGGAATCATCAACAACATCAAAAGTCAACATGTAGACAATGATGACAAGGACAAAGCGGATATGATTTTCTCAACAGTGCATCGTTGTAAAGGGATGGAGTATGATTCTATTCAACTCGTGAATGATTTTATCAATGAAGAGAAATTAAAAAAGCTAAAAGAGGAGGAGAAGAAAGATGCTTCTTATCTCAGTCGGCTGAACGAAGAAATTAATTTATTGTATGTTGCCATCACACGAACTCGAAACAGTTTACATATTCCGGAAGGGTTGCTTCCTGCAGCGTTTCCTGTATCGCCGCATATTCATGTTATGAAGGTTGTTGAAGAAGAGGAAGAAATTGAAGTTGAGAAATATATTCGCGACTATCGATCCAAGAAGAAAGTAGAGTCGTTGGAACGAGCATATTCAGTGGATGTGGTAAGAGAAAAGCATAAGTCGGCCTACCGCCCTTGGACACCAATCTTAGACGACGAACTCACCAAAATGTATTGCGAAGGAATTACAGTGAAGGACATGGCAAAACATTTTGGGAGAACGAAAGGTTCTATAGAGTCTCGCATAAATAAGTTGGAATTAATGGAATTGTATGGTTGAAAAAGTGATTTCGTTTAAAGCAATACTAAAAAAAGCGTTCATCTAAATAGGTGAACGCTTTTTTATATTATTTGAATTTGTTACGGTCGAATAAATTTACCGTGGAAAGAAGTTATTGAATCAGTATAAAATAATCCGTTAGTTTGGTTCATAACAAGTACTTTTCCAGACAAATTAAACTCAACGGTGTCGTTGGGTAGTCCTGTTTGAATCATATTTACATAAAACAAGGATCCAAAAGATTGATCAGGTTGTACGCTATATAGAGTGTTGTTCATTCTAAACTTGATTTGTATTGAATACATTGAAGTATCAGAATAAACACCTGGAGCATAGGGTACCCCGTACATGTTAATTCCGATTGCAGGATTGTGTGTTAACGTAGTTAAATCATTAACGTTGATATTTGGTATACTAGGATTCACTGAAATAGGGACCGTTATTGAATCAGATAAAAATATATTTGAATTTGCCAACTGAATCGTGAACCCTAAATTCGTAGGATTAAAAGAAGTTGGATTACACAATTGAATCGTAGTATTTGTTACGATTGTACAGTCAACATAGATGGAATCAAAATAGGATGTGTTTGTTGAATGCGATTCAATGTTGTACCAACCACAAGGTATAATCATATTTACTGTACCAGAATTTGAGTTGAAGAAAAATTGGCCATTCGAATTTGAAAGTATAACTGTATTATTAACAGGTAATGAGTCGCAATTAACAATATTTAAATTTAATTGACCAGATGGTAAACATGGAATTACCAAATCAGGATACGTATAAACTTGCCCAACAACTAAAGGAGGGCTGGTTTCTGTTTGTGAATTTTGATATCCTTGGAAGGTGGCATAAACGCTATGAGGAATTCCTGGCCAGACCCAACCAATATAATCTCCATTGCTGTCGGATTGTATATAGCCACCTGTTAAAGAGTATATTCTTGCATTCACAAATGGATTGCCATTGCAATCTACCACCTTTCCCTTAATTTGAACTCCTCCTCCTGTCCCAGGTTGATCACAATTCCACCATGTAAAGTGGCTCACTTCAGCTACGTAATTATTTCCTTGACGAGTTGCTACTCCTTCTTCTTTCCACAGTTGGGTGGTTTCATCAAAGTACCAGAGAGGTATGGTGGCAGTCGCTGAAGATAGCTGTGTGCTAGCAATAGGTAGTTGGATGGTAGCTTTTACACCAGGAGCTAACGCTACGGCAGTACCGCTATTGTCAAAAAGTTCTACGCCAATCATTCCATAACTAAGAAGTACTCTTTCTTGCCCAGCACTGTTAAGGGCTAATAAGTCACCGCCTGGTATCAATGAGCCAAAATTAACATCCGTCGTTGGTAAATGTTTTACACTAACTTTTACATTTCCTACGAATGCTGCACCTGCCAGATTCACAAAAGCATTGGCAGGAAAAATGATACTCGCCCCATTGTTATTAACAGTTCCACCAGAGACGCCGCTAATATTGTTCGTTACACTTTTGGTGGACATAGTCAAGCTGCAGTAATTGAGCCCCGATGTACTCGGAACAAATCCTTTGGAACAATCCCAATATCCAAATAGAGACGAACGTATCACTGCTCTGTTTTTTGAAACAGAAACACCCGTTAATGAATAGATCCCATGATTATTGGTTGTGCTTGTTTTGTTACCAAGGGATACTTGCACATTGGAAAGTGGCTGCCCACTTTCATTAACAATTTGTCCCATGACGCTAATGGAAATTGTATTGACATTGATGGGTGTGTCGTTGTTATTTTCATCCTTGCTACATGATCCAATTAGGACTAAAGCAAATAAAATAAATTTTGTAAGGTTGGTTTTCATTTCAGAATTGTTTTAACAGATTTTAGTTAAAAAATATTTGGTATTTGTTGGCATTTAGAAGTTAAGACATTTGAGATGCATCGAATTGATTGTTCCTGTATAAATTAATCCACTGCCATTTTCCATAACATTCACATTTCCTTGAAGTGTAAATTCTAAAGTATCACCAGTCATGCCACTTTGCAGTATAGTTAAAGTTAAGGTGGGTTGAGAATTTGTAAGATCTTTAGATGTTGTATAATAAAAACCATTCCCCCAATGTTGTAAATCTATTATACCATTTTGAGCATTTGATATTGTATAAGTCCCAGGTGCATATGTAAAGAAATTGGCAATTGTTAAATAAGCAGTTTCGGAAGGATTTATTGTTTCTGAGTTAATATAAATAGCATTTCCAAGTGCTTGATAACTTGCATTAACGAAATAATCATCATAATAATTATAAGTAATGTTATTAAAACTTAAATTAAAACTAAGAAATTGAAAATTAGATGCATTTGGTGTACATATTGAAACCGTTCCTAGATCGATTGAATCGGGAAGGCATGGCTGAATAAATGTACTATCAAAAAAACTGTTCGAAGTATAGGCGTTTATTGATTGAGCCCCACATTGTATAATTGTGTTTACTATTCCATTTGGAGCATAAATAAATGAATTACTAGTTGCTCCGCTGAATTTAACATAAGTATTTGCCGGCTGATTATTGCAATTAACAAAATTAGCTTTAAATCTCCCCAATGAATTTCCATTAATAATGATATCGGGTACATTGTATAATTGACCTGCGGATAAAGATGGAATATTTAAAAGTGGAGAATTATTCCCAATAAATGTAGCATAGATTGAAGCGGTTAATCCACTGTTTACTTGTCCAGAATAAAAACCGGTCTGATCTGTTATAGTGCCGGCAACGTTGTTGTAATATATGGTTGCATTCACAATTGGATTTCCATAATTATCATACACATATCCACTAATAGTTGCAGCTGGAGTGGGTTGATCACAATTCCACCAAGAAAAATGTCCAACTTGGCCTACATAATTATTTCCTTGTTTAGTAGCAATACCTTCTTCAATCCATAAATTTTTAGTTTCATCGAAATACCAAAGTGGAATAGTAGCAGGGGCACTGCTTAATTGCGCTGATGCAATGGGCAGTTGAATATTGGCTTTTATTCCGGGACCTAACTGTAGTGGATTACCGTTGTTGTCGGTGAGTTCTATTCCGATCATTCCATAACTAATTAATTTTACTGAATTACCTGTTGTGTCCTCTGCCATTAAATCACCACCCGGAATCAGTGCACCAAAATTAGGATCAGAAGTAGGAAGATGTTTAGAAGTAATATTTACGGTTCCATTATAAGGCAATCCTGTTGCAGTTACAAAGGCATTAGGGGGAAAAACAACGGTTGCACCAGCACTTGATACTGATCCGCTTGTCGCACTTTGGATGCTCGTTGCAGCTGCTTTTTGTGGCATCACGAAATTGCAATATTGAACTGTAGAATTGCTTGGAATAAATCCAATTGAACGATTCCAATATCCAGTCTTCGTTGCTTTCACAACCGCTCGCGATTTATTGACACTTGCTTTTTCTATCAGATAAATTCCATTATCATCGGTTAAGTCGATTTTGTTTCCAACTTGAACCGTGACATTCGGAATACCTTGACCATTCTCATCGTTGATTTGTCCGGCGAGTGTGATGGAATAAGTATTCGAGACACTTGGCGTGTCGTTGTTTTCGTCTTTATTACAAGATCCAATAAAAACGAGACCTATTAAAAGCAATTTAATCAATTGTGTTTTCATGATGTATAGGATTTATAAATTATTTTTTTACCATGATCGAATAAATTTTGCATGAAGATTATTAAGGTATCCGCTAGTTACGACAAAAGTGTTATTGTCAATAATTTTGATATTTCCATTCATCATAAATTCCAATGTGTCTCCAACGGCTCCGCCTTGTATCATGGTAAAATTTAAGGTGGGAATTAGTGAGTCAGCATAAATGGTATAGAGATTACTAGAGGTTTCATAATCGATAGCGAATGATCCTGAATTCTGATACGAATAAGTACCAGGAATAAAATTAAAAAAATCGGAAACATAGCAAGACGTATATGATGTTCCATTTTGCGGAAAAACCTCTAGTTGAATGAAAGGTGTAGAATCGACCATACTCCATATATTATTGGGATCAGATTCTATTAAATTAATATTTAAAGTTGGACTACTTAAATTTAATTGAAAAATTCCATAGCCAGAAGTTGTCGATGTATTGCATATAACAGTAGTGCCTAAATCAATTGAATCGGGAAAGCATGGCTGAATAAAAGTACTATCGAAATTGCTGTTTGAAGTAAATGCAGTTATCGTTTGCACCCCGCAATGTATAATCGTGTTGACTATTCCATTTGGAGCATAAATAAATGTATTACTGGTAGCTCCGCTGAATTGAATATAAGTATTTACTGGCTGATTATTGCAATTAACAAAATTGGCTTTAAATCTGCCTAAAGAATTTCCATTAAAAATGATATCGAGCACATTGTATAATTGACCTACAGATAAAGATGGGACGCTTATTAGTGGAGAATTAGTCCCCGCAAAAGAAGCGTAAATGGAACCGGTTAATGCACTCGGTACTTGTCCCGAGTAAAAGCCATTCTGATCAGTATATGTACCTAAAGAATTGTTATAATAAACGCTTGCATTCACAATTGGATTTCCATAATTGTCATATACAAATCCACTAATAGTTGCAGCTGGAGTGGGGTAATCACAATTCCACCAGGAAAAATGACTCACTTGACCAACATAATTATTTCCTTGTTTGGTGGCCATACCTTCTTCAATCCATAAATTTTTAGTTTCATCGAAATACCAAAGTGGAATCGTAGCTGGAGCATTGCTTAGTTGAGTTGATGCAATGGGCAGTTGAATATTGGCTGTAATTCCAGGACCTAACTGAAGCGGATTACCGTTGTTGTCCGTAAGCTCTACTCCGATCATTCCATAGCTAATTAATTTTACTGAATTGCTTGCATTGTCCTCAGCCATTAAATCACCACCAGGAATCAATGCCCCGAAATTAGGATCCGATGTAGGAAGATGTTTTGAAGTAATATTTACGGTTCCATTATAAGCCATTCCTGTTGAAGTTACAAAAGCATTAACTGGAAAAGTAACAGTGGCACCAGCACTTGATACTGATCCGCCTGTCACACTTTGGATGCTCGTTGCAGCTGCTTTTTGTGGCATCACCAAATTACAATATTGAACCGTAGAATTGCTTGGAATAAATCCACTCGAACGACTCCAATATCCAGCCTTTGTTGCTTTCACAACCGCTCGCGATTTATTGACATTCGCTTTTTCAATCAGATAAATTCCGTTAACATCCGTTTGATCGATTTTGTTTCCAACCTGAACAGTAACATTCGGAATGCCTTGACCATTTTCATCGTTAATTTGTCCAGCAAGTGTGATGGAATAGGTATTCGAGACACTTGGCGTGTCGTTGGTTTCATCCTTGTTGCATGAAGTATTAAATACAAGAAACAAGCAAAGTAAAATCAGACTGAAATTTTTCATAAGATATAAATTAAGATTGTAATACGTATAGTTTAATGCTATGTAATTTCTTTAAATAGCAAAAATGCCAACTAAAATTCCAGTAAAATCCGAACCATCTTCTGCGATCCTTATTGAGCCACTAAACTGTCAGGTTCATTTCAAATCAATCAACCTGCACAAAACGATAAACACCACTTCGATTATTTTTAGTTTGGATGATCACCGTATAAATTCCTTTTGCTAAATATCCTTTTTCCCAAATCACTTCTTTACCTTGACTCTCTTTTGTACCGATGCGTTGCATGGCTGCATTGAACACTTCAATAGATCGAATTTCTTCTCCATTACGCAAACTAATGATTAATTGCGTGGATTCATTTTTCACTAAAATATTTTCAGGGGCAATTTCGCCAATGCCCACTCCGGTAATAATATAAGGTCCCGATGTAGCCATACAACCCAATGAATCGGTAATGGTTACCGTGTAAGTACCATTTGAAAGAGCAGTCCAAGTTTGTGTGTTAGCGCCTGCAACTGGATTCCCATTTAAATTCCATTGATAAGTGGTCGCTGTAATGGAAGATGTCATAGTATTGCCATTTGGGAAAATAACAGGAGCCGTGGTCGTTTGGCTCCACGGAACTAATGCACTCCAAGTGGTTGCACTCGTAGTTCCATTATTCGCATTCACTGTTTGATCTACAACATTGGTTCCACTGCCCGCATTAAATCGCCAATATCCTACTAATCCTGTTTCTTGTGCAACATCTAGATGATGACCTCTTTTTGAATTAATTTCTGCTGTATCTAAAGCTCTGTCCCAAACACGAACTTCATCAATCTGTCCAGCCCAATAACGAGTTTGACCTTGTGTTTGATCCGACAACCTGCCTATTCGAATTGGGTATGCCAACCCTTGAATCATTCCGAATGGAAGTGCTGTAGCTCCTTTCTGTACACCATTGATGAATACGCGAACGGAATCTCCATCATAAGTTCCTGCTACATGATACCAAGTATTGATGGTCATGGCTCCACTTAGGCTGGTTGCTTCTACCCATGAAATGGAAGCCCCTAATGAATCTTTCCCACAAACCGAGAAATTAATTTGCCCGTTATTGCCGGCTCTCAAAACATAGCCTTGTTCGCCCAAACTCCAGCTGTGCTTGCAGAGAATGGTACCATCAAAATTGTTGATTGCCCAACTAGTAGCTCGAATCCAAGCCTCTACTGTGATGGCATTAGCAGGAGCTAAATTCACATCTGTAGTGAAATTTACAGAGGCTGCAGCGAAGTTTAAAGAGTTTGTGTTCGGTAAACAAGGCTGTGCATCAATGTAGTGATTTAGCCCAATAAATAGAAGTAATGTGGATAGTAAACGCATGGTAGTTAATTTTATACTACGAATGTATGTTTTTTTATTATATCATCAAATATTCTGTAAAACAATTAGGGTTATAGTACGTTTTGTCAAGTATCTTTGCACTTGTATGACGTTAGAAAAGCTTTCTGGACTGTATTGTAATAGCCTCACCCGATATGATCGTTTGTTAACTCGTGAAGTGATGTTAGGAGACGTTGGCATAGGAGGGA
>JBJXGU010000167.1:0-26470 GCA_046160245.1 Bacteroidia bacterium | reverse complement strand
AAGCCAACGCGGATGTTTCACCACAGTTATTTCGCGATACTGTAGGATTTGCTAGAGCAGAAGTTTAAAAACATGGGAGAGAAAAAAAAGATTCTAGCGATTTCAGGAAGCACAAGAGTCCAGTCTACGAATCTGAATTATATTCATGCAATTGCACAATTGTCTTCCGACATTTTTGAAATTAAAATATTTGATGGGTTAACTCATGTAATTGCCGTGATCGTTTAAATTACAACGATTATAAAAGATTAATATTTGTTATTACTTTTGTCTTGTACTGGATTGCGGCTTCTATATATTATATAAACCTGCTTTCCCTTTATAATAAAATCAAATTTACAAATGAGTTTACCACAAGAACCACTTATCAAAAAAAGTATCTTGCAAGAATTAAAAGATGCCATAAAAGGTACAGAAGCGGACTATACGAAAGTAAGTTTAAACAGAGCTATTTTCCTATTAGCTGTTCCTATGATTTTAGAGTTAGTCATGGAATCCACTTTTGCCGTGGTCGATATTTTCTTTGTCGGAAAACTAGGGTCTTCCGCTGTAGCAACAGTTGGCTTAACGGAAACCTATCTCTTCTTACTCTATTCTGTGGCAATGGGATTGTCGATGGCTGTTACGGCAATTATCGCTCGAAGAATAGGAGAAAAAAACAAAACGGAAGCTGCAATTTCTGCTGTTCAAGCTATCCTTCTCGCATTATTTATTTCTATTCCATTTTCACTTGCTGGAATATTTTATGCCAAGGATTTATTGATGTTGATGGGAGCAGATCCCTGGAGCGTAGACGTTGGATATAAATATACACAATGGATGTTAAGCGGCAACTTTGTCATTCTTCTCCTGTTTATTATCAATGCTATTTTTCGTGGTGCGGGTGATGCTGCTATTGCTATGCGTGTATTGTGGATTGCCAATGGAATCAATATTATATTATGTCCACTATTGATAAATGGGTGGGGATTAATTCCAGCGATGGGGATAGAAGGTGCTGCCCTAGCTACCAATATAGGACGGGGAACGGGTGTATTTCTTCAACTATATCTTTTATTGAAAGGCGGAAAACATATTCGTGTTACTCTGGCACAACTTCAACTAAATGTAAAACTTATGTTGAACATGATAAAAACTTCTTTGGGAGGAATTGCTCAAATGTTAATCGCAATGACTTCTTGGATTTTCTTGATGCGTATTTTATCCAATATTGGAAGTGAAGCGGTAGCAGGTGCTACCATTTCCATTCGAATTATGATGTTTACCATTATGCCTGCGTGGGGACTTTCCAATGCAGCGGCAACATTAGTCGGACAAAATCTAGGAGCCAATCAGCCGGATCGTGCTGAATCGACCGTTTGGAAAATTGGATTTTATAACATGTTCTTTCTGATTGGAGTTTCGCTTATATTTTATTTCTTCAACAATGAATTAGTCAGCATTTTTACACAAGACCCACTAGTCATTAAGGTTGGTGCGGAGTGGTTAAAAATTCTTTCTTACTCTTTCTTTGTTTATGCTTGGTGGATGGTTACTGTACAGGCATTTAATGGAGCGGGCGATACGAAAACGCCAACGTACATTAATCTTGTTTTCTTTTGGCTGATACAAATTCCATTGGCTTATTATTTGGCGATCCATCTCAATTGGGCGGAATCTGGAGTGTTTTGGGCGGTATTCTTTTCTGAAACTTCGGTAGGCTTATTTACACTATGGATTTTCAAAAAAGGAAAATGGAAAACGATGAAGGTATAATTTATATACATGGACTGTTATCAATTGTAGAAAAACCCATCCATCAGAATAAAAAAAATTACTTCTTTTCCTTTAAAATTAAACGCAAGGAAGAATCTTTTGTTAGATAAGCCCATGCCCAATTTATAAAGATAATCAATTTATTTTTTACGCTTAATATTAACATCAAGTGTAAGAACATCCACACCAACCACGCGGTATAACCTTTAAACTTTATAAATGGAAGATCTACTACCGCCTTATTTCGACCTATGGTAGCCATCGATCCCAAATCGCGGTACTCGAACTCTACTAGTTTTTTATTTTGCTCCAGCAACTTCAAATTTTTCACTAATCGTTTCGCTTGATTAATCGCAACATTCGCTAATTGAGGATGGCTCTTGGGATATGTTGGAGTCTCCATAGATGCAATGTCGCCAATGGCAAAAAGGGTAGTACTTCCCATCACCTGATTATAACGATTTACCTTTATACGATTTCCTCCCATTAAGACGTCGCTCGACAATCCTTTAATACTATTTCCTGTAACTCCTGCCGCCCAAATCACAGTTTTACTTTGGATTACTTCTCCACTTTGTAAAGTGAGTTGCTCTCCATCATAATCTTTCACATATGTTTGAGTATACAATTTTACGCCCATCCCTTCCAAATACTTCCTTGAAGCTTTCTTTGCTTGATCACTCATGTTGTTGAGTGTATTCTCGCTGCCTTCAATGAGCAGTATCTGAAAAGTAGAAAAATCAATACCTCGATAATCTTTTGGTAGAACATGTTGTTTAATCTCTGCAAATGCTCCAGCGAGTTCCACTCCAGTAGGACCAGCGCCTACAATAACCAAATTCAACAATCCTTGCTTTTCCTCTTGATTTGCAGAAATAATATTTTCAAATGTTTGAAGGATGTGATTGCGGATACTAATAGCATCGTATGTCGACTTTAACGTAAACGTATTCTTTTCTATATTCTCATTTCCAAAATAATTAGTCTTACATCCGATGGCAATGATGAGATAGTCGAAAGAAAAATCGCCAATGTCGGTAATAATTCGATTGTGCTTCTCATCAATTTCCAACACCTCGGTCATACGAACATGTACATTTTTCTTATTCCGAAAAATGTTTCTCAATGGAAAAGAAATACTACTCGGTTCAATTTGCGAAGTGGCTACTTGATAAAACAATGGTTGAAACTGGTGATGATTTAATTTATCGATCAACCAGACATCAAATAATTCTTCATCTAAATTGCGCACACATTGCAATCCTGCAAATCCACCTCCAATAACAACAACTTTCTTTTTCATTATATATAAAGCTAAAAAATAGATTCAAATAAAAATTAATTACTCGCGATCACTTACCTCACTAACGGCATATACTTTTCTTTATTTTCATACATCACCCAGAGATTTATGGCCAATAATCCGAACACCAATGGAAGTCCAGTATGCGTATTGATAACATGAGTAAGCACGATCCCAATCAAAATTGGAAAAGTAATAAGCGCACCCAGTGCTCTAAATCGGTTTGAAATAAATAATATTCCTCCAATAATTTCTACAACAGCAATTAAAGGCATCAGCCAAGATACCGCCATTAATGCGGACATTAATTTAACCGTCTCCTCAGGTAAATCATCAGGAACTGGAATATAATTAAAGATCTTATTCAATCCAGCATTAATGAACATGAGTCCGAAAAGAAGACTTACAATAAATAGAATTTTCTTTTTCATCGTATATTTTACTTTTTTTTAGAATAAGAAGTGTGCTTTCTGTTCCTCAAAGATATTAGAATCTTAACAAGATTGAATATGTTACCATTAATTTATTGAATAAAATAATCATTTGCTTGAGTCTTTTTAAGTTATCTTAGAATCACAATTCTATCTTTCAATATCTATATATTTTAAAAACCAGCCAAGAAAATTGAATCTATGGTTGAAACTATATAGTTAGCTTTACCTCGCCTAAATATGCCAATAATCATTATAAACCTTTTTTTATAATCTAAAGAATGGTAGATTTGTTAATAATACACTTACAAGTAAATTTATCCTCATTCCCTTCAGCCAACATTTAGTCTAGAATAACGTTTAATGATTTGGAAAATTAAAATGTTAATCAATGAATTAGATTACATTATGATAACCAAAAAAGTTGACTTTCTAATAATTGGCGCTCAAAAAGGAGGAACCACTGCCCTTTATTACTACTTGCGCAATCACCCGGAAATAGAAATGGAGCAAGAAAAAGAATTACATTTTTTTGATGATGAAAACGCATTTGCAAAAACTCCTCCCAATTACTTGACTTATGAAAGTCAATTCGAAAATAAAAAAGGCGCACGCATCTTCGGAGAAGCTACCCCAAATTATCTATATTGGATTCCCTCTTGTCAAAGAATACTTGCCTATAACACTAACATAAAACTCATTGCCCTTTTACGCAATCCAATTGAGAGAGCTTACTCACATTGGAATATGGAGTTTAAAAGAAACGCGGAGTTTGCCAATTTTGAGTTCTGTATTGAAAGTGAAAAAAAGAGATTAGCTAAAGTACACCCCCATCAACATCGTGTCTATTCATACATTGATAGAGGAATGTATGCAGAACAAATCAAACGATATAAGAAGTTTTTTAATGAAGATCAATTGCTCTTTATAAAATATGAAGATTTTAAAAACAATAACGAAAAAGTACTCATTAAAATTTTTAATTTCCTCGGGGCAAACTCTATGCTCTATAATTTCGTGCCCTCCGTTTACAACAATTCCAAATATACAAACACTTTGTTACCGGAGACAAAAAATCATTTGATAAATTTATTCTCGATGAATATTTCAGAAGTTGAGAAACTATTAAACTGGGACTGCAGCGACTGGCTCCGATAAATTAATTAAAACAACTTCTTCTACGTTATCGTGCTTAGGGTCGTTACATCTTTTCGGGATCTTCTTCTTTTTTTGAAAATGCTTTTTTCGTTGGGTCTAATGGAGCCTGATCAAGATATTCATAGAGAAAGCGCTCCAAAATTTCATGAACAACAATATTCGGTTTTTCCTTTTCCACTGTATTCGGCATAAACTGATGTGTCCATAATGCAATGGTAGTATCTGCCTGCTGCGCCAAAAAGTCAATAAACGTATTAGAAAAAGAATCCCTAAAAATAATAATTTTCCTCTTTTTACCTCCCACGGGATTAATTTTTAACATGGACGTGAACTTACACAAGGTATCTTCAGGATAAGTTGTATTTGTTGTTACAATATTAATTTGATACTCCGCGCCTAAAGTGGGAATAAAATCCTCTCTCTTGATAGTAACGTGCCCGTTCAACATTCTATCCAAATCACTACCATTTGGGTTCAGTTTTTTCGTGTACTCTAATGAATTGGGGTCCATCGAATAAAAATCAGGATAGTCTTTTGCAATTAAGTCTATTAAATCATGATAAGCGTAAATTGCACCTCGCATATTCCAATGGGAGTCTGCAGGAAAATAGAGCAAACCTGCCTTCTTTGATTTTTTTAATAATTTTCTAGAATCTGAAAATTTTACATTGGGATAATTCTTCGCAAGCGCTTCGAGTATTTGATCTGTGCGATTTGGATTGTTTTCTGGATTGTAGCCTGCAGGTAAGTATTCCGGATAAATGGTTTCCTTATTGGGTACAATCATTAAATAAAAATCTACATTTCTTTCTCTTAGCCATTCACTTTTCTCGTTAATTCGTTCGGTGATATAGGCGATTTCTAAATCCGTGAATGGGACTTTATTCAAATATCCTTCATTTAAAACATTTCCTCCACAATAAAACAGCCAATCTTTCTCTTTTCCCTCAATGACCACTTTCTGGTCCAACTCAGATTTTTTTCCAAACGTTAAAAAATGAAATGTACTATTTAAGCTGATCAAACTCTCTCGCCATGCAAAATGATCATTAAACCAATCGGTAAAATTCTTTGGAAAATTTTGAACGTCAACTATAATATTAGGTAAAGGATTAAGCACTCTATTCTCCCCTTTTGAAATATTTGATGATGGAATAGAAAATAGAAAAAGAGAAGGAATTGCGATGATAATAAAAAACAGACCCACCGTGAATTTCTCAGCCAACACTCGAACGTCATTATGATTATTCAGTTTTAGTGTTCTAAAAAGAATGATAAAAACAATAAAAGTTATAATAATATCTATTCCATATCCAAAATTCCGATTATAATAACGATAAAGTCTCCCTTCATCGAATGAACTCATATCCACTTTTGATTTCAGCCTGGGTTCCGATGAAATGATTTGAAAAACAAGCCCATTAGAATCAGACTTTTTTACTAGAGTGTGTTTATTGGCTTTAAAATACTTTAATATATCTGTTCCTTTAAATACAATTGTAGAAAATAAATTCTTTATTCTTATTTCGCGAATGGAAACGGTAGTGCCTATGAATACATTTTCCCAATTAAATCGAAAGCTTTGGAAATTACGCTGCTCTGGAATGGACACTGTGATGGTTGAATATTGATCTTTAGACGAAACATAACTTTGAGCTTGATACTTTTCAACATATACATCTTTTTGAGTGGAATAACAAACAACAAGATCCGCACTACTTGTTGTTTTTACATCTACCTCCACCGAAACAAAAGAAGTATTTCTTATTAACCAATTTCCCAACAAATAAAACACAATACTAAAAAACAAGGATATAACAACTCGTTTCACAACTATTAGGTTTGGTTTATTATTATTCATTAGAATCGGAAATATATAAAAGGATTATAAGTTCCGCTTGCCAGAGATGACAAACTTAAAATAAATACAGCTAGAAGTAATACTGATTCTGCAATGGGTACAATCGTTTTCTTCCAAGAAGAACTTGCTCCCTCAGCCTTTTCATTATCAAGAATCTTTTTAATAATTGGAGAACTGAATAAAACAGCAACAATCAAGGTTACTATATTTTCATTTGTAGAATACAATTCCAACTCAAATGGTGTTTTCAGAAGTTGGTTAATTCCAAATAAGCTCTTTATATACAAGGTTCCCGCTTCAAAATTTTCAGCTCGGAAATACACCCATCCAATCATCACTACCAACAACGTATAAACATGTGCTATGGGTTTCCAGCACTTCGCCAACAGTTTATCCATTCCTAATCGCTCGATCACTAAAAAGAAGCCATGCCACATGCCCCAAAAAATAAAATTCCAACTGGCTCCATGCCATAAACCCGTTATAAAGAATACCAATAAAAGATTAACATATGTCCTCTTGTTACCGATTTTGTTTCCGCCTAATGGGATGTATAAATAATCACGAAACCAGTTAGACAAAGAAATGTGCCATCTTCTCCAAAACTCTTTAATGCTATTGGCTATATAGGGGTAATTAAAGTTTTCTAAAAAATCAAAGCCAAACATTTTTCCTAATCCAATCGCCATATCAGAGTATCCAGAAAAGTCAAAATAAATTTGCAAAGTGTAAGCTATGATGCCCAACCAAGCAACCTCGACACTCAGGCTTGCAGAATTAATCTCAAAGATCTGATCCGCGATCGAAGCCATCGTATTCGCAATGAGTACTTTTTTTGCTAACCCAGCTATAAATCGACGCACACCCTCCATAAACTGCCTTGCATTAAAAATTCTCCTTTGCAATTGTTCGGCAATATCATGATAGCGAATGATAGGTCCAGCGACCAACTGAGGGAATAACGTGATATACAAGGCAACATTCACAACGCTTCGTTGCGCTTTTACTCCTTTTCTATATACATCAATACAATAAGAGAGCGAATGAAAAGTAAAAAAGGAAATTCCAATTGGTAGATGAATCTTACTAACCTTAATTTCTTTCATCCCCATCTCGGCAAGTAGATAATTTATATTCTGAACGATGAATTCAGCATATTTAAAATAAACAAGCAAAGAAAGATTGGCTGCTATCGTTACTCCTAATGCAATTTTGGCAAACTTCGCAGAAGAGCTATTCCCAATCCATAAACCAAACATATAGTTTAACGCAATGGAAACAATCATTACCCAGGTATAAGAAAGTTCGCCCCATGCATAAAAGAGCAAACTAAAAAACAATAGCGTATGATTTCTGTACTTTCCCGGAGTAAAGAAAAGTGTAAAAATAAGAACCAGTGGTAGGAACAAAAAGATAAATAGAGGAGAGCTAAATACCATATTATCTTTTTATTTGAAAATCTGTAACATCAAGGCTAAGATTTGGACTATAACAAGGATCGTGAAGAATGTAGTTATTCCAACGCTCTTTAAAGATTCCAATTTCGCGAACATGTCTTTCATACGACTCTTTCGACTTATGAGGATGGCCACGGGTCAACGATTCGTAATGGAACAATTCAACATGTGGCAAATAAACATTGTCATACTCTGCTCTTTTCATCTTTAAACAAAAATCAACATCATTGTATTCAACGGCAAGTTCCACTTCAAATCCACCTACTTCATTAAATTTTTTCTTTTCTACCATCAAACAGGCAGCAGTCACTGAGGAGTAATTATTGATTGATTGAATATTATAGTAATACCCAAAATCATCTCTTTCCTTTCCAATAAATGTATGTCCTGCTACACCACCTAATCCAATCACCACACCTGCATGTTGAATGGTTTTATTCGGATACAACAACTTAACGCCTACTGCTCCAATTTGATTACGCTGTGCTTGTTCTATCATCGCCTCCATCCAATCCGGTGTAATGACTTCCGTATCATTATTTAATAATAATAAATAATCACCACTAGCGGATTCAGCTCCTACATTTATTAACTTAGAATAATTAAAGGGAATAGGAACATCAATACAACGAAATCGAAGTGCGAGTTGTTTTTCGTATTCTTTCATCAAATGAAAAAAAGCAGGATCACTACTATTATTATTAATGACAATTAATTCGTATTTATTATAAGTAGAAATATTGATGATAGAATCTATACACTTCTTTAAAATACTTGTTTGATCTTTGGTAGGAATAATAATACTTACCTTCGGGTCACCCTGTATTTGGTAACGAACCGCATAGTAACCTGGTAACCCTTCCATTTTAGTAGCTATACCTTTGTCTCCTCTTCTTTTCAATGCTTCATTTACGGCTTTTTCTCCGGCCTCGAATGCATATAATTTACCGTCTTCTTTTTTTGCTACAGAATCTTTATGCATTCTCCAGTGATATAATACCTTAGGAAGGTGAATGATTTTATCGGTTTGTTCTACAACCCTCAAAAATAAATCATAATCTTGACTTCCATCAAATTCTGCTCTAAATCCACCGACTTTTATTACTAAAGTCGTTCGGATACAAGCCATATGTGTGATATAATTTCGAGATAATAAATTATCAGGACAATAATCTGGTTTAAAGTGAGGATCACAAAATTTTCCTTTTTCATTAATTTTATCCTCATCGGAATAAAAAAAGTCAACATCGGGCTGCTTTTGTAGGTACAATGCTACTTCGTACAAAGCATCAGGAGCTAGTTCATCATCGTGATCAAGCAACACAATAAATTCCCCTTTTGCTATTTCAATCGCATCATTGGAGCATAAAGAAATATGACCCTTTTCCTTTCTGAATACAAACTTTACTCTAGGGTCTTCTTGTCCGGTTTCTTTAATCCAATCACACACTTCCATTTGAGTACTGAAATCATCCGCGATACACCATTCCCAATGCGAGTACACTTGAGCCTTCAGCGATTGATATGTTTTCTTCAGAAAATCAATTTTACTATTATAGGTAGGTGTAATTATAGAAATAAGCGGGTTGTAAGAAAAAGCACTCGCATTCTTTTGCATGTCTTGCAACTCTCCAATAGAAGGTACATTTTGAATCCTCCAATTGCGGTATGTGGCATTTAATACATCAAACGCGGGAGTTAGCTTTAATAATTTATGAAGGATTTGCTTGACTTTGCGTTTAATCTTTCTATTGCCTTCTTTAGTTCCTAACAATTTTAAAAAATTATAAAAGGACAGTCTTCGTTTAAAAAATTTTCCACGAATCAATTTTAACTTTTCTTTTGCCAAAACATAATTCTTCTTCAACAATGATTTGCTTAAACTTTGCCAAAGATGATCTCTATAATTATTAAATTCGATAACCAAGCGATCGCGATCAGCAGCAATCAATTCTAACTCTGCCGCGTGCAAAGTGACGTGTTTAAAAATTTCCACAACATTCTTCTCGTAAAATGAACGATGTTTCGTTGCAATATAGGCTGCATTCTTGCTTCTGTTACTTGGAATCGATGCTTTAGAAAGCATTGAATTTAATCGCACACGGTAGTCGAAAATAAATAATCCAAGATGATGAAATTTCCACCCCTTGGTATGGAGATGAATCCACAGCTCCCAATCCTCATATCCTGTAACGGGCATTACGGCATCATAGCCGACACATTCATCAAAAGCAGATTTACGAATTACGGCACAGGCATCAATATAATTATGTACAAATAATTTTATCGGCTTAAAAACATCAATAACTCTATATCCATTTTGCTGACCGAACCACCTGCAACTTCCATACACTACTCCCACCGACTCCTCATTCTCCATTACTCGAATACTTTCACTAATATACTCGGGATCTATTCGATTATCTGCATCTAATGGTAAAATATACTTCCCCTTGGCTACTTGAATGCCAACATTTCGAGCAGAGGCTAAGCCCATATTTACTTGATGAATGATGTGGTAACCCTCTTCCTCCAATTTTTGCAAAATTTCCGTTGTTTGCAAATTGTTTGATCCATCATTAACAATTATTATTTCGTAATTATCAATTAAGTTTCTTTCTACACTAGTAACTGCCTCAAGAAGGTACTCGCCCTGATTATAACAAGGAATGACCACGGAAAGGAGTGCCGAATTAAATTTGCTATTATTCAACTCCTTTTCTGAATACCCTGTGAGATCTGCTTCCTTATGTAAAGCAACAAGTACATTTCTCACCTCTTCATTTCCCTTGAATAATTTGAGTTCTTCGCGAGCCAATTCCTTATAGAATAAATCCCCGCTATAAAAACTGTAATCTCTTTTTTTTTCTTCAACAACATCCAACTTGAACTTGTGTTGAATTAAATCTGCCAATGCTTCAGGCTTTTGTAAAAAACGATTTGCGGATATCAAAATGCACTTCTCTTTATTTTTTACATAAAAGGCAAGAAGGGCTTCGTTATATTGTTTCCAAATTTTAAAAGCATAATCAGGATTAGATTGAAAAACCTCAGCTTTTAAATTGCACATTGAACGCATAACTTCCCAAGGATTCCGAAAAACTAATATATAATATGCGTTTGGAATTAATGCATTCCAAAAATCAAGCATTAAACTTGTACGAGGATCTTTCCATCCCCAAGTACACTTTAAATCTTCTCTTGATCGTATAATTTGTTTCGCTTCATCGGTGTAATTTTCAAACGCCGATTTATTCAATGGTGTTCCTGTTGTAAATCCCCAATCATGATGTCCAGAATCCCCTTTTTTGCATCCCGCAATTAACATCTTTCGTTGCAACGAAAGAAACTCTACATCTTCAAAATATCCTTTCGGATTGTTTTGATCTGCAGTCATCAAATCACTACCAACATTTATTCCCAGCTTTTCCAAATAGGCAGTAATCATTGACGTTCCGGAACGATGCATTCCTGTAATAATAATAGGTATATCTTTATTCGTCGAATCCAACGTCATTAAGATTTGAAAAGGGTTAAATATTGCTCTGCTACTTCATCAACAGGACCGTCATGCGTAATCACTCCTTTCTGTAATATTACTGCTCGTTCACAAATTCTTTTTATCTCAGAAAGATTATGTGATACATACAACAACGTAACACCGGCTTTTTTTAATTCATCAATGCGCTGCGTGCATTTACTTTGAAAGCCGAGGTCCCCTACAGAAAGCGCTTCGTCGATAATTAATATTTCTGGAACATGGGCTACTGAAATTGAAAATGACAACCGAGCAAGCATTCCATTTGAATATCGTTTTACGGCCATTTGCAAATCATCTTCAGAGAGTTCGGAAAAAGACTTAATAAATGAAATGGATTCTTCTGTTTGCTTTTTCGAGCGACCAATGAGTAAGCTCATGTAACGAATATTATCATATCCCGATAATTCTGGCTCTAACCCTACACCAAGCGAAAGCATAGGTGCAACTTTTCCATTTAATAGTATGGTTCCGTTTTCGCAGGGTAATATTCCTGCTATTGTTCTCAACAATGTACTTTTGCCTGCTCCATTTCGTCCTAACAATCCAATGCTCTCGCCCTTATAAATAGTAAGGTTTACATGTTGAAGAATTTTTCTTTTTTCAAATGGTTTCTTCAATCCCACCGACAAAATAAAATCACGTAAGTTGATAATGCCTTTTCGTTGCACGTAAAAGCTAACATCTACATCTTTTATCTCTATGATTTTTTCGCCTAACATCATTTTCAAAATTTTTAAAGGTTGGTATAAAATCCTCTTTTAAGGCGTAGATAAATATATAAACCAATCGCTAATGATACAAATGCTAATCCGAATGCAAGTAACCATTGCATCCCGTCAGGCCAATTTTGATGATACAAAATACTTCGAGCAGGAGTTAAATAAATGGTGAGTGGATTCAAATGAAGTAACCAAGCATAATTTGTTGCAACGGCATCAATTGAATATGCTATGGGCGTAGAATAAAAGAGTAAAGGAGTTACGGTTTGCCAAATAATTTCAACATCTCTAAAATAAATGTTCAATGCGCACAGAATTATGGATACTCCAAAAATGAATATCGAAAATAATGCGATCAAAGGAATCAACCCTACCAATTCCCAACCTGGGGAGTATCCCAAGAATAACATTATTACAATATAAGGAACAAAGGATAATAAAAAATTAACTAACGTAGCAAGAATTGCCGCTGCAGGAAAAACTAATGTAGGAACACTGATAGATTTTAATATTTGTGCATTATCAAGTATTGATCTAATAATTTGTGTAACGGATGAAACGAAATAGGTCCAAAAAATAATTCCAGAAATAACATAAACTGGATAATTCGGCATCCGAACCAACTTACTAAAAACAATTACAAAAATTAGAATATAAACAAAAGGGGTGATTAGTCCCCAAAGAAATCCGAATATAGAATTCTTATAGCGTAACGAAATATTTTTTTTCGCAATGGCTAAGGAAACATTCGCATATTTCTTGAATTCAGAAATTTGAATAGCATTCATATTAAATTGAACAGAATAAATAAAGTCCTTTATATAATCTTTAGAAGTTGGGGTGTCACTGTTCGCTCATCAATCAATTCGAATTTCTAAAGGTTGATTAAATCTTCAGAATACTTAATCTATTGTTCTCTAATATTTCTGCGAAGATAATTCATTTTTCTCATTTCGTTTCACGACCATTTAAAATTCAATTGCCTCTAAAAGTATAGTACGATATTTCTTTTCTTTGTATTAATGGTCATCATAAATGGAAAGTTTTTATCGCAACCTCAAACAGGAGTTCAGCGCTATGCCTATGAAATTATTCGCGAACTCATTTTATTGAAAGATGATGTTCAAATTGTATGTCCACAGAAAAAATTCTTAAGAAAAGAAACTCAAAATTGGCCTTTAATCCACATCGGACAAAATAAAGGGGGCTATTGGGAGCAATTCGAACTTCCTAGGTGGTTGAAAAAGCAAGGATTACCTCTTTTAATTAACCTATGCAACAGTGCTCCGATTTACTATCAACCATCTTTTGTTACCATTCACGACCTTGCTACCATTCATCATCCAGCATGGTTTTCTGCCTCCTTTTCCTGGTTTTATCAAAAAATGCTTCCGTTGTTGGCAAAAAGAAGTGAGAAAGTTCTTACCGTGAGTACAGAAATTCAAAAGGAGATCGTAAAAGAATTTAATCTAGAAATTAGTAAAACCGAGGTGCTTTTTAACGGTTTGCCTCATTTTTTCAATGAAAACAAGCAACATTTCTCTGTTTTAGATAAAAAAAGGCAAATTTTGGCTGTTGGTTCTTTCGATCCCAGAAAAAACTTTCATCTATTATTAGAAGCTTTTTTAGAAGCAAAGAACTTATCGGATTACACCTTGGTTTTTGTAGGTAGAGCCTCGGACCTATTCACTTTCAATAGTTTAAAGGTAAATGAATCCGATGCTTCCCGAGTAAAGATCTTTGTGGATACTACAGATCAAGAATTATTAGAATTGTATAGAGAAAGCGAAATTTTTGTTTCACTCTCTGCATATGAGGGATTCGGAATCCCCGTTTTAGAGGCTTTATCATTGAACTGCAAAACTCTAATTTCTGATATCCCTGTTTACAGAGAATTATTTAACGGTTATGTTCATTTTACTTCGTTAGAAAAAGAGGCCGTTGTTACAGCCTTAAGCAAGATTATTCAATCCGAAAAAAGTGTTCAATCAACCGAATCCCTCCTCTATAAATACTCCTATTCAAAGTCAGCCCGTTTATTAAACACCCTCATTAACACATACAAACAATCTACTTAACTCATTTAAATAGATTATCCCTATGTTTTTGTTTGTAAACGCCTACAAATCTTATACATTTGAGGCAAATATGCGTGTAGCTATTATTCATGACTGGTTTATTAGTATTGGCGGTGCTGAAAAAGTAACCAAAGAACTACTGGAACTTTTTCCTTCAGCGGAAGTGTTTTGTTTGATTGATGCTATGGCACCATCCGATCGAAATTACATTTTGGGTGATCGGAAAACGAACCCTTCCTTGATTCAACGTTTACCCTTTTCTAAAAAATACTATCGTCATTACCTTCCCTTTTTTCCTTATGCAATCGAACAATTCGATTTAAGGAGATTTGATTTAATAATATCATCATCCACTTCTGTAGCCAAAGGTGTTTTGACCAATTATAATCAAGCTCATATTTGTTATTGCCATAGTCCCATTCGCTATGCATGGGACTTATATCAGCATTATGTTGAAGATGCTAAGGCTACCAATAAATTTGGGATGCCTATTTTCAAAGTAATATTACATTACATTCGACAATGGGATTATATTTCATCACAACGCGTTGATCATTTTATTGCAAATTCACAAAATGTTGCTAATAGAATTAAAAAAGTATACAATAGAAAAGCTTCAGTAATTTTTCCTCCAGTTGATGTCCACAATCTTAGTGTCATTGATAATAAAGAAGATTTTTATGTTATTGTTTCCCGATTAGTTCCCTATAAAAGAATTGATATTCTTATCAAAGCATTTAAACAAATGCCTGATAAAAAACTCGTAATTATTGGGACTGGTCCGGAAAAAAATCGCCTAAAAAAACTTAAAGGCGAGGCAAACAATATTACCTTGACAGGGTATTTACCTTTATTTGAAATGCGTTCATATCTACAACGTGCTCGCGCATTTGTTTTTGTCGCAGAAGAAGATTTTGGTATTACTCCTGTAGAGGCGCAAGCTTGTGGAACGCCTGTAATTGCATATGGTAAGGGTGGGCTTTCTGAAACTGTACTTCCTGGAGATACTGGTATTTTCTTTGATGGACAAACAGAAAAACATATTATTGCCGCCATCAATAAATTTGAAAAACATGGTGTACGTTTTAACGCACATGAAATTCGAGAGCACGCTGTTAAGTTTAATGCGGAACGATTCCGAAGTGAATTCTTGGAAAGTGTTAATGCTATCGTAAATTACGAGGATGCGGAATTCCCAAAATCACGTTAATTTCAAAAGGCTACTTTTAATTTTACCAGCCTTTATTCCACTTCTACCTATTCATCTTTCATCGCCACTACTCATTATATGGGCATTACTTTCTTTACTCTACTATCTTTTATTTCCTGAAAAGAGAATTGCTTTTTCAAAGAATTTATTTTTACCTATTTCTATTTTTTTTCTGTTTTTGCTGAGCTGGCCCTTTTCGAATGACTTTAATAATCAAGCCAAACTGATTGAACGAAGTTTAGCTTGGTTGTTTATCCCATTAGCATGTTGGATGGCGAGTATCAATAAAAAAGAAGAGTGGACAAAAATTGTATCATATTTTAGTTATGGATTGTTTGTTCTCCTCTTAATATCTCATGGTTATTCTATTTCATTTATTTCTCATCAACCTAATCGTGATGTGGCAACATTAACCTATCAATACCGCACTTATTTTGAATCGATCAGTCATCTTCATCCCGCATACGCAAGTCTTTTTAGTGGACTTTCCATTTCCTTTTTTGTAATTCGCTTTTTCAATGTTTCAAATTTAAAATTTAAAATTGGCTATGCTTTACTTGCTGTACTTACGATGCTTAGTACGCTTTTACTTGCTTCGCGAATGGCTTTAGCAGCAACATTGATCGCTATCCTTATTTTAATTCTATTACATCTTCCTAAAATTAAAGAAGGCTTATCTTTGCTATTACTTTTTGCTTTTGCTGGATATTTCTTTAGCATAAATACGCCCTTTGTTTCCGAACGAATGAAGGAAATTAACTCAGAGGCATTTCAGTTGCCTGTTAAAAATACACCAAACACGTTAAGCATTCGCACAGGAATTTATACGTGTGCCTTCCAATTGTTAAAAGATCATTGGCTTCTTGGACTTACGCCAGGCGATTTGCAAAATCAATTAAACAACCGTTATGTAAAGTTGAATGCTCCCGAATTAGCAAAAACAAAATATAATACACATAATGAATATTTGAATTATTGGTTATGCTTTGGGTTGATGGGTTTACTTTCCATACTAGCCCTTCTCATCATCCCATTTTGGCAAGCATTTCGTACGAAAAATTTTTTATTTATTTGCTTCTTGCTTTTAATATCAATTGCCATGTTATCAGAAAATATTTTCTCAAGACAATACGGACTGTTCTTTTTCCTTATCTTCTATTGTTCCGGAAGTATTTATATTGCGAATGAAAAAATAAAATAATTATTTAATATCCACGAATAGCTTGTAAGTAGGATCATCCTGTACATTAACATCCATTAAACTATTCACATTTTTTAAAGGCTTTCTACAATCCAGACTTAAGTATATTAACCCAAAAAAGTCTAACGACTTTTTTGCTTTACGGGCTGACGATTGATTTTGAAGCAATAATATTAGACCTTTAGTTAAAACGAATGTAAGTACTGCTTCAAAATCAATGTCAGGGTTAATCTCGACAATTCATTGATTTATCAATGAATTCGTCGGCTCTGGTAGCACAATTGCTATTTCTAATGACAATTGTGGGATTAAATGAACCGCTTTTCCTAACTTCAAATTGCGCTCTGTAATTTTACTCAGCCCTTCAAATGCAAACAACTCCTCTACTCGGCTTTCAGCAAAAATCGATGATTACTTTATTCGGATCATTTGCAATATCAAACTTGTCATTAATGTGGTCACCCATCTAAAAAAAGAGGGTCTAAAACCCATTTTAATGGCGTTGCACGATGCTGTAAAAGGCGATAATCCATCGATTCAAACAATGGCAATAACGGAGAAGGTGCTTTTTTCTCGCTTGTAATAAGAACCACAAGTAAGCATTTTACACTTTCCCGATTGATTATTTCATACAATAGTCCTATTTTTAACGTATTCTAATAAAATATGAATAATCATTTTTAGCTGTAAACATTAAAAAACAATCAAGATGAAAAAATTTCTACTTCTTATCCTCTTGTCTCTTTCCATTTGCTCGCATGCACAAGTAGTAAATCAAGTTACAATTATCCCATCAAATCCAACAAGCGCTGATACAATTTCAGTTATTAGCAACTTTTCCTATAATGGAGATTGTACATATGGTTTGGTGGGCTATTTTTATCATTTACAAGGTTCAACAATTCATATTCTTCCAACATACTGCGGATATGGCGCTCCTACTCTTTGCAGTAGCACAGACACTTTTAAATTAGAAACGTATCCATCAGGAATTTATAACATTAATATTGAATTTCATCAGGGAAGCATCTGCCCCTTCAGTGGCTTTGATGCAACGATTGCTCAATTTGATACAACACTAAATATTACTACAACATCTGGACTCGGTTCGCAAAACAATACTAAATCTGATGTTTTTCTTTTTCCAAATCCTACTAACGATGAAGTGATGGTTCATTTAGAAAAGAACAATTTAAAATCCATATTACTTTATAATTCGCTCGGTACTTTAATTGATGAGTTCTATTCCACCACATTTTCGATGGCATATTTATCAAATGGAATTTATTGGACGATCATTAAAACGAATAGCGGACAATCCTCGAAAAAAATTGTGAAACATTAAATTGATCTCTATATTCCATGAATACATCGCAACAAATTGCTAAACATTTTAAAGAAGTTTATTTTGGAGGAAACTGGACTTGTTCTAATCTAAGAGACAACTTAAGCGATTTGACCTGGCAACAAGCCACTCAACAAATTTACTCTCTGAACACCATCGCTACCCTTGTATATCACACGCATTATTATGTGAATGCTGTTCTAAAAGTATTTCAAGGAGATACATTAGATGCTCACGATAAATATAGTTTTGCCCATCCACCCATTCATTCACAAGAAGAATGGGAAAATCTATTATCAAAGGTATGGGAGGATGCTCAAGCTTTTGAAACATTGCTCAAAAAATTACCAGAAAAAAAGTTATGGGAAAACATTGCGGAAGAGAAGTACGGCATTTATTATAGAAACCTTCATGGAATTATTGAGCATACTCATTATCACCTTGGACAAATTGCTATCATAAAAAAGATTATTCAACAAAAGGAAAATAATAAAATCCATAATAACTAATTGATAAAATTGAAACGAAAGAAAATATGAACCCTTACAGTCTTCTATTAATTACCCTTTTTAGTTTTTCAAATCTGTTAATTGCACAAACCACTTCTCCTGAATTAATCGGTTATTGGCACAATTGGAATGACCCCAATGCCCCTTCCATTCCTCTAAATCAAATTGATTCGAGGTATACGGTAGTGGACATCGCTTTTGCAATTCCTGTAGCCGGTACAGATTATAAAATGGAATTTATTCCGGATCAATTTTCAAGTGCAACATTTCTTTCACATGTTCAAACACTCCAAAGTCAAGGCAAAAAAGTAATCATTAGTATTGGGGGAGCCTCTACCCACGTATCGCTTGATAATATTTCTGAACGCGATACTTTCATTGCAACCATGGGCAATATTTTAACTACTTATGGATTTGATGGTATTGATATTGATCTGGAGGGAAGTTCCGTTTCTGTTACTGGAGGAACTATTGCGATACCTGTGGATGCAAAAATTATAAATTTAATAGACGCTATTAAACAAATAATGAGCAACTATTATACAACCAATAATAAAAGATTACTTCTTACGATGGCTCCTGAAACTGCATTTGTACAAGGGGGAATGTCGGCATACGGCGGAATTTGGGGTGCCTACTTGCCCATCATTCATGCGCTTCGAGATTCTATTGAAATTTTACATGTTCAATTGTACAACAGCGGAAGCATGTATGGCATTGATGGTAATATTTACACGCAAGGAACTTCGGATTTTATTGTAGCAATGACCGAAGCCGTTATACAAGGATTTAATACTTCAGGAGGAATGTTCATGGGTTTGCCTGCGCATAAAGTAGCTATTGGCTTACCTGCATGCCCTTCTGCAGCAGGAGGTGGATACACTGATACAACTTCAGTAATCAATGCCGTTCAATTTTTAAGAGGTCTCGGACCCATACCAGGAATCTATAATCTTCAACTTGCTGGAGGTTATCCTACATTAAGAGGCATGATGACTTGGTCTATTAACTGGGATGCGGTGTCTAGTTGTGCAAGCACTTATGAATTTGCATCAAATTTTGAAAATATTTTTAATATAACCACTTCAACGAATGAGTTTATGTCAACAACAAAACAGGTTGATATTTTTCCCAATCCCACCAACTACCAATTCACTATTTGTACCCATCAAGATCACTGTACTTTAAGCGTTACTAATTTATTGGGTGAGTCCATACATTTTTTGTCTCGATTTGACCAAACTATTGTTATCGATACACAGCATTGGCCAGCTGGATTGTTTAATGTAAAAATAAAAGGGGTAAATTTTGATGTCGTCAAAAGAATAAGTATTCATAAATAAAATTTTATTATAACAACATATCAATCATTGTTTTTTCGAATAAAATTTAAATTAGCTTCGTAAGTTGAATTAGTAGTGTATTTATTCTTGTTTAGATTTGTAATTATGTTCAAACAAATTACTGGGTTTAATAGATTCTTTTCAAGCTCGAGTTATCCATTGGTTTTCTATTTTTTTGCTTATTGTATAATAGCTTTATTTGTCCCTGACTACGGTTTCTACGGAGATCGAGATTGCTGGGTGAGCTGGTCAAGTGCTATCTTTATGGGTGGCCTAGGAAATATTTACAGTAGTGGAACCAATTATTTACCACTCTACCATTATTTCCTTTTGGTCTATAGTCATGTTCAAGGAAGTTTAGAATCCATTCATAACAATATTTATTCTTTAAAATACTTTACATTAATATTCGATGTGGTCTGCGTTTATATATCTTTTCTCTTTGTAAAAGATAAATTAAAGAATTCATTGTTAAGTTGTGCGATGTCGTTACTGATATTATTTAATATTGCTTATCTATACAATACCGTAATCTGGGCCCAGGTAGATTCCATTTTTACAGCCTTCCTTTTTTTAGCTTTCTACTTTAGTATAAAAAATAAAATATTATTGCCAACTATTTTTCTAATACTCGCGGTAAACATGAAATTACAAGCCATCATTTTCATTCCTTTTATTGTACTTATCTTGTTGCCTACTGCTATTAAAAAATTCAAATTAAAATCCTTTCTTCATTGGCTGAGTATAACCGCCTCGCTTCAATTTATCATCCTTTTGCCTTTTATTTTGAGTGGCGAATTAAACAACGTTATTGATGTGGTCATGAGCTCTATAGGAGCCTTTCCGGCAGTTTCCTTAAATGCATATAATATTTGGTGTTGGCTGATTGAAGGAAATCTAATGTATATTCCTGACACGAACTCCTTTCTTGAATTAAGCTATTATCATTGGGGTTTATTTATGTTCACTCTCCTTTATTTCTTTACCTTATTTCCATTAATTCGCAATCGGTTTTTACTACTATCCAATTCCTCTATCCATTCCATTCATCTAAATAAACTTTTAATTATGGGAACTTTAATTCCTTTAATTTTTTTCTTTTTTAATACACAAATGCACGAGCGCTATTCACATCCAATGCTACTCTTTGCTGGGACATATGCTATACTAAACAAAAAGTATATTGTTTATACCTTATTAAGTATTGCTTATTTTTTGAACTTAGAATTAGTGTTGGATTATTTCAACCTAGAAAACTCCAACATCTTCTTTCTAAATCCAGATTTCGTTGCTGCTCTTTTCTTTGCTGCTATCCTTCTTCTTTTTTTCAATCTTTACAAGGGAGAATCTAAAACAGAAGTTAAGTAATACTCTTTCAAGGTTACTTATATTGGTTATAATATCAATCATTTATTAATATTTCACCTTTCAAGCTATTTTAATTCATTTTGACCACTCTCTGATTCAGTAAGTACAAATAAAAGGTTGAGTCTATACCGATCAATGCACCCTGAAAGCTATAAATATCATGGCTGAAATCATCTGGGATCCGATTCTCTTTGATCAACGTATTTCTATCCAAACCTTAGATTGGAACAAAGGAGTCTATTTTATTATCATCACTAATCAGAATAGGACTGCGGTGAAAAAAGTAGTAGTCAACTAATAGTATCATTAATGGGAGTAGAATATAATTAAGACAGTACTTCTATACCTGTGGCTATAAATTTTTATTTAGTTTCGTAGCATGAATACAATTCTTGTTTTTAAAAATTGGCTACTTGCAGATGCCAAATAAACATTGGAGAAACGAAAAATACTTTTCCGGTCCCTATTTTGCCCTGGGTGTATTCCTGCTACTCTATATTTTTCTTGCCCTATTAATTCCCCAATCAGGACATCCTAGTGATTTTAATTGCTGGACAGACTGGACCAGCGCCATCTTTACAAAAGGGATAGGAAATATTTATAGCCACGGTACAAACTATTTACCGTTATATCAGTATTTCCTAATGCTGTTTGGCAATTTGCAAGGAAGTGAGTTCAATATTCATTCAAATATTAATTCACTAAAATACTTGAATTTACTATTTGATGTGGTTGGTGTTTACTTTGCGTTTCTTTTTATAAATGAAAATATTAAAAATAAAAAATCTAGTATTTTATTGTCGCTGTTGATTCTTTTCAATTTAGCGTATTTATACAATACGATGATTTGGGGGCAGGTGGATGCCATTTTTACAGCGTTTATTTTTATTGCATTTTACTTTAGTCTTCGAAATAAAATTCTACTTGCCATTCTATTTAGCTTGCTGAGTTTGAATATGAAATTGCAAGCCATTATTTTCTTCCCTTTTATTGGACTCATCCTTATCCCTTCATTAATTAGAAATTTTAATTTTAAGTCACTACTTATTTGGATAACGATTCCAGTCATCCTTCAACTAATCATTTTACTTCCCTTCTGGTTACAAGGCGATTTGGAAAAAGTTTTTGCAGTCATTACAAATTCTGTTGGCACCTTTCCAAAAGTTTCATTGAATGCTTACAACATGTGGTACTGGTTGATTGATGATGAGCCAATGGTAGTGTTGGATACAGTCTCCTATCAAGGAATAAGCTATTATCAATGGGGATTCTATAGTTTCATCGTCGTCTATACGGCAACACTATTTCCTTTGCTTCGAAATCGGGTCTTGCTACTGATGAACAAACGAAAGGAAGATCTCTCTCTAAATAAATTATTGCTCATCGCTACATTAATTCCTATTGTGTTTTTCTTCTTTAATACACAGATGCACGAGCGGTATTCGCATCCGATGCTCCTCTTTGCCGGAACCTACGCAATACTAAACAAAAAGTATGTTGTCTATACTGTATTAAGTATTGCCTATTTTTTGAACTTAGAATTAGTGTTGGATTATTTCAACCTAGAAAGCTACAACATCTTAATTCTAAATCCAGATTTCGTTGCCGCTCTTTTCTTTGTTGCTATCATTCTTCTTTTTTACGCTCTTTACAAAAGAGAACCTGAAGCAGAAGTTCCGCAAAACAATAACTAAATCATTTGTATTTGTTAATTTTTTATATCTTTAAATAAAAATTGAAATATGCGACTCTTCCTTTTTATCTTGGCCTCTCTCTGCTTCAGTGCGTGTAAACAAGAGATTGATTCTACACCATCCTCACAGGTAGAAAGTAATGCTCTTACTACTTATTTCACATATTCGGATTCTATTGAATCGGCGGGCGTGAAGATGATCCCGATCACTACTCCAATAGGTGAGTTTAAGGTTTGGACGAAGCGATTTGGCAACAATCCGAAAATAAAAATTCTGTTATTGCATGGAGGTCCGGCCATGACGCATGAATACATGGAATGCTTCGAAACATTTTTCCAGCGCGAAGGATTTGAGTTTTATGAGTATGATCAATTAGGTTCTTATTACAGCGACCAACCTTCAGATAGCAGTTTATGGACGATTGAGCGATTTGTGGAAGAAGTAGAACAAGTAAGAATTGCGATACATGCCGACAGTTCAAATTTCTATATCGTTGGAAATTCATGGGGCGGAATTTTAGGAATGGAATACGCTCTCAAATATCAAAATAATCTGAAGAGTTTAATCGTATCGAATATGATGGCCAGCGCACCAGAATACGGGAAATATGCAGAGGAAGTACTATCCAAACAAATGGATCCATCAGTGTTATCGGAGATTAAATCAATTGAGGCAAAAAAAGATTTTTCTAATCCGCGCTATATGGAACTTTTAATTCCACATTTTTATAAGCAGCATATTTGTCGATTAGAAGTATGGCCTGATGGATTTAATCGCGCTATGAAACATGCCAATGGAGAAGTTTATACGCTCATGCAAGGTCCCAGTGAGTTTGGTATAAGTGGACGTTTGGCAAATTGGGATATTAAAAATAGGTTGAAGGAAATTTATGTTCCTACTTTAATGATCGGTGCAAAATACGATACCATGGATCCAAAAACGATGGAAGAGCAAAGCACCTTGGTACAAAAAGGTCGTTATTTGTATTGTCCAAACGGTAGTCATCTTTCCATGTGGGACGATCAACAAGTCTTTATGAGCGGGGTTGTTCAGTTTATTAAGGATGTTAACGAAGGAACGTTTTAATTCCCATTTTTACTTTTGAAAAACCATGGCTGTATTTTAGATTTAGTACTTCATTCTGCTGCTGTAACAGAATTAAAGGCTGTTTATTTAATAGGAAAATTATTTTTTCAAAACGTTTGTTCATGAAGATGAATCCATCTCCTTGAATTTATCAAGAGGCATGTATTTCTATCAAAGACTTACGCCTAACAAATCACTGACAGGCAAAATTTTGATTTACTTAATGAAGTATGGAAACCATTATCAGCAAGCTTCGATTCATTTTGTGATAACTAATCTTAGGGGTTTTCTGCTAAAATTAATATAAATGAGAAGAAAACAGTAATACTTCTTCTTATTTTATTAGGCTACTACACTCTTTTAAACTTAATTTTGCTTTTACCTTCTTCGAGAAAGAATAAACCTAAAAACTAAACGAAAATAAAACTCAATGAAAGCTATCTCTATTCTTTTTTTACTGTTGTTCTCACTTAATTCATCAGCACAAAACGCTTTGAACTTCGACGGAACAAATGACAATGTATTAACTAATTTTCCTGGGCCAACAGGAAATAGCTCACGAACCGTGGAAGCGATAATTAAATTCACTACGATAATTTCTTCACAACAAGTTATTGTGGATTGGGGTGATATGCCCAATGGAAATCGATACACATTAAATATTATTAATGGCATTCCTCGAATTGAGGTAGGAGGTTTTGGAGTAAGTGCAACAAACGCGCTTTCAACAGGTACATGGCACCATATTGCTGGAATTTATGAATCAACGAGCAATACTCTAAAATTATACGTGAATGGAACTCTCGCCAATTCCGGCACATCGACGGTTACAGTAGCAACCAGTGCTCTAAATAATATACAAATTGGAAGAAGAAATGATTTAACTGGTTATTTCCAAGGAAGTATTGAAGAGGTAAGAGTATGGAGTGACGAAAGAACCGCAACTGAAATTGCTAATTACAAAAATAGGGAACTCTGCTTGCCTGCAGCAAATTTAGTTTCTTACTATCGTTTCAATGAAGGTGCTGCGGGTGGAATAAATACTGGGATTACAACTTTGCCTGATTTGTCTTCTGTTTCTAATAATGGAACATTGAATGGATTTTCATTGACAGGTGTTACATCTAACTGGGTAACCGGAATCAACAGTTTTTTCAATCAGTCTGCTGTCCTTTGTAAAGGAACTATCTATACTTTCGGAACTCAATCGCTAACTACAGGTGGTGTGTACTTGGAAACTTTTACTACCGCACAAGGTTGCGATTCTACTGTGCAACTTACATTGAGTTTAGATAGTGTCAACACTACCGTCTTTCAAAGTGGAGTCTCTTTAATTTCTCAACAGCTAGGGGCAACTTATAAATGGGCGGATTGTAACAATAACTTTGCAATCATTCCTGGACAAACAGCTAGTTCATTTACTGCTACTGCAAATGGAAGCTATGCTGCTATAATTACAAAAGGAAGTTGCGTAGATACATCCGCTTGCTTCACTATTACTACTATTGGAATTAATGAAAACAATTTAGAAGCTCAATTCTCATTGGCTCCAAATCCAAGTTATTCTTCTTGTCTTGTAACCGCTCCACGTGGAAAAAATGCAATGGCTACCGTATACGATGTCCATGGACGAGTTGTTTATCGCAAAGACTTTAACGCATTACTAGAAATCAATACAACTTTATTTAATCTTGGTCTATACTTTGTTGAAGTAAAAAACAATGGAGTTACAGCCATTCAAAAATTAATGGTTAAATAGATAATTAGTGACTAGAAATTTGAGAAGAGGTTTGCTAAGCGAGCCTCTTTTTTAAATTTATCAATTTTTTATCAATCAATTGCAATTAGAATTCCTTCCTCCAACTAGGGGTTAATTATTGTTTGTCCATCCATCTAGAGGAATTGTCACATGAGCCGAACAAATGTCATATAAGATAATTTTTGAATTTACTATCTTCGCACCAACAATTCCATCAAGAATTGGCGATGCCCTCCTCCATGAAATTCAGAACCATCTTCCTTGGCCTCTTACTAGTATCGACTTGCGCTTTTTCTCAAGAACCTCAAGCAAAAGAACAATACCATCAAAAAGGAAAGTTTTTCGTTTACTTTGGATGGAACAGAGCCTGGTTTACTTCTTCAGACATCCACTTTAAAGGCGCAAACTATGACTTCACCTTAAATAATGTAATAGCGAAAGATCGCCCTTCACATCTCGCCGCAGATCCGTATTTGAATCCCTCTCGATTCACCATCCCACAATATAATTTTAGAGTGGGCTACTTCTTCAATGATCATTGGAGTATCACTGTAGGAGATGATCATATGAAATATGTAATGAAGCAAAATCAAACCGTGAAAATTAACGGGGGGATTTCTGATACAATTGCTCACTACGAAGGACTTTATTC
>JBJXGU010000166.1:0-9941 GCA_046160245.1 Bacteroidia bacterium | reverse complement strand
CCTTGGTAAATCTCATTCATGCTTCTACCTTTTAGCGGTGGAAGGATTTCAATGGAAAATAAGGTTTTGCCGGCTGCTTTTTGTAGGTGTTCGGTGACTTTCATATACGATGATTTCGTGCAAACTTAAACGGTGAAAATTTAAAATGGTTCAGTTTAATAATACTGCAAAAATGCATAAAACATAAATACAAGAATGTTTTAGCATACTTGAAAAATCAATTTAGGTATTTAAAGAGTGGAATTAGGAGTATTTGCAATCCATTCCATCAAAAAAAGAGGCCGCCTCCAAAGAGACAGCCTCATTAAAAGAATCAATAAATATTATTTATCGGTTGATAGTAACGGTACCAGCCTTTGCTTTCTGACCATTTCCTAAATCCACGATGTAGAAGTAAACACCATCAGGTAAATCTTTACCATTGAACTTCTTGGTTGAGTTATTGTATCCGCCTTCGTTGTAAACTTCTTTACCCCAACGGTTAAAGATTTGTACGGTGTTGTTTGGATATTGCTCAATGTTATCTATTTCGAAGAATTCATTTTGGCTATCACCATTAGGAGTAAAGATGTTTGGAATGACAACTTCACAAGCAGTAGGCTCAGAAGAGGCACCTGTTTTACAAAGACCATTACCGATGGCACGAACGGTGAAATCAGGAATGGTAACATTTACACCATGTGATTCAGGACCAACAGGTGTATTAGCAGGGACCCAAGTAACACCACCATCTTCACTTACCTCATAGCTGGCAGCACTACTAACCGCTGTCCATACATAAATGAATTTATAAGGACCCGTACCTGGATTACAAGCCACCGCAGGAGCAACAGGATAATAGTACACTGTTATAATAGCGGTATCATTCGAAGTACAGTTGTTTACACTAACAGCAACGGTATAGGTACCCGAAGTTCCGGTAGAAATGGTTTGAGTGTTTCCACCATTAGACCAAGTATAAGAAGCACCGGCAACCCCCGCATCTAAAGTAGCTTGTTGGTCAGAACAGATGTCCTGATCAAGAACATTTAACACGGGAGCTGCATTGATGGTTAATGTCATATTACCAGAGCCTGTACAGCCCGGAGGAACCGTAACATCTACACTGTACGAACCAGCAGCAGAAGGCGTGTAAGTAGAGTTAGTCGCACCACCAATAGCGGTACCGCCATTAAACCATTGATAAGAAGCATTGCTAACGGTTCCGGCATCAAGCATTGGAATAACATCGTAGTCGCAAATAGTAGAGTTAGCTAATGTAACCACAGGAGTTGAACTCACTGTAAGCACCATGTTTCCGTTACCGGCACAAGTACCTGTTCCCACTTGTACGCTGTAAGTACCCGCTTGCATAGTTTGATACGTTTGGCTAGTAGCCCCTGCAATAGCATTTGAATTTAAAAACCACTGATAAGACGGTGCGCCAGGGTTACCAGCATCCAATAAAGGATATGCCGAAGCGATATCGCAAATAGTTTGATTGCTTAATGTAGTAACGTTAAAGGCATTAGTTGTTGTGATCAATACATCAAATGTACCAATACATAATACGTTTCCAGTGTTTACTTCCACTGAGAAAGTATAGGTTCCTGGCGTTAAACCAGAAGGAGTATAGGTTTGCGAAGTAGCTCCAGCAATTGCTGTATTATTTAAATACCATTGGTAAGTAGCACCCGCATTACCTGCATCTAAAGTAGGAAGAGGATCGTTAACGCAAAGTACTAAATCGTTTCCTAAATTATCGGAAGGAGCAGGGATGATTACTAAAGTCATCGTATCTGTTCCTGTACAACCAGGTCCATTATTAATAGCTACTGAATAAGTACCTCCAACGGTAGGAGTATACGTTTGGTTGGTAGCCCCCGCAATAGGTCCTGTTTGATCATACCACTGATAGCTCAAATTTGCATAACCACAATCAAGTGTTGGAATAGGATCGAAGCTGCAAATGTTTTGATCAGCACCCAAGTTCACAACAATTACATTGTCAACATACAATATGGCAAGTGTATCTGTGCCGGTTAAGAAACGTCCACAATCATTAGCTAAGGTATTTCCATCTGAACCACCGCTATTATTTAAAAGTAAGTACAAGGGGCCTGGAGAAGAAGAATTAGCAGCCATATTCACTAATAACTGATTTGTTTTAGCACCACCTGGGTTGCAAAAGCCATACGCATTAGCAATAGGGAAATTAGTACCACTACCATCTACCAATTGTAAATCGGTTCCATCATTGGCAACCGAGAAACAATAAATACTATCAGATAAGGTAACCGAAAATTGATTAAAGATACAACCAATAGAATCTACGGAAGGAGCCCATACACTGTTATCCGTTACTAAAATTCGAACGGTATCCGCGAACTCCGCGATTTCAGAACCGCACTCAGAGAGTAAAGTGTTTCCATCAAATCCGCGCTTCACCCACATAAAAGTTTCTCCAACCGTTAACGGATTTAAGAAGGTAACCAATAAAGAATCAGTTTGACCATTAGAACAATTGATAGGTACAACACTTACTAATGGATTAGGAACTCCAAAGGGGGTTATCGCTCGAAAGTCAGTAGGTACTGCAGATGCACACTGGAAGTTAGTATCAAAAGGAATAATTATAGAGTAATCGTTGCAATTGGCGAGAAGTTGACCGCCGCCTACAGTTAACACGCTATTATTGAATGAAGGGAAAATTTGATTACAAGCAGGCAAGATATTAATTTGAATATCACGTTTCACCTGACCAATTAATAATCCATTACGATACTCTCGTACCAATACACAAATTACGGCTACCTGCACAATAGAGGGAATGAAGTTGATAATCCCTGTATTGGAATTAATGGTAATCGGAATTGAAGAAGCTAAAGGATTTGCAGGAGAATAAGGGGCAATGTAGGTATTGGGAAATGGTGCTGGAGGACATTGTCCGTTACCATCTTCTGCCGTAACCAATGAGAATACTAAAGAATCACCGTCAATATCAATCGCACCTTGATCATAAAAGAATTGATTGCCTACACAAAAACGAGTGTAAGCTAAGTTCAAGAAGTAAGGTGAAGAATTGGTTGGTGCTAAAAGGTTATCTAAAGTACAGCTATTATACATCCCGTTCGGTTGCATAGTTGTGATTGCGCCATTTCGGCAGCAGTCGTACCATGAGAAAATCCAGTCGGAAGCTGGTTGAGGTAGAGTAATAGTGGTTTCGTAAATATACTCTTCAATATCACCTATTCCTCCCGGACATGTTGGTGTAGCTGTTACGCAAGGGGTGCTGGCTACCGGAGTCATAGAAACATTCGGTGCTGTAACAGACCCACTCAAACCAAGTGTTGCAGAAGACCAACAAATATTTACCTGAGTAGGAGCAGAAATTCCATCGCAATCACGATAAAACTTTAGACGAACAAGATAAGTGTTAGGAGTTCCTGTATATTCATAAGTAATATCCACACCCGCCATATGTGACGCTTGCGTGGTTTCAGGAGTTAATAGCAAGGCAAATAATGCCACTGCGAAGAGAGTAAACAGTTTTTTCATGACCGTATTGTTTGGATTGGTTTTCATAGTATTTTTTAGCGGAATAGGTTAATCGTTCCTTTTTGTTTGAATGAGGCACCTCCGTCAGAGGTAGCAAAGATATTGTATAAATAGGTTCCGGCATCGGCATTTCGACCCTCAAAGGTCCCATCCCAATTAATGTTATTGCCTTTTCCTGTAAACATTAATTTGCCGTTTCTATTAAAGATTCTGATTTCTAAAGTGATACCTGCATCTTTAGTAATCGTAAGTAAGTCGTTAATTCCATCTCCATTCGGACTGAAGGCGCTGGGAACTTGTCCAAAAACAGTGATTTTTTGTTCGATGGTGATTCCATTTATTTCACATGAAACCGTATAATTTCCAGGTTCATCATAGGTATTGTTTGCTGTAGATCCTACCATCGGAGATTTTCCATCTCCAAAATCAAATACGGCATTTACATTTCCTTCTTGGTTGGTAATTGCTGTAACAGTTAATGGAGCAAATCCACCTTTAGTTGATAAAATTAAAACAGGTTTAACTGTTTTTTGAATAGGAACAACAGACGCTGACGGGTTCTTGGTTACAGTGTTAGATTCATCATCAGATTTAGTAACCGGAGTAGGTGTATTTTTAACCTCAAAAGCTGGTTTAGGGGAATCTTTCCCTGTTTTAGATTCCCCTTTTGCATTGTTCAAATCTCCGGTCAACGCATTTTCGATCGTGATTTTATGATCAAGTTTGTTTTTATTTTCTTTACTCGTGTTTCCTGTTTTTTCTGAAGATGGATTCATCTCATGTGAAGAAGAAACCACTGCTTCATCTTGAACTTTTTCTTGCTCAGATGGAAGGGTGAGAGAAGTTGAATTATCAACAGAAAGAGTACCTTCATTTAAAGAGGCTGGAATATTTTTTTCTGTTGCTTTTTCGTCTTTCTGAAGAAAATAATTCACACCTAAAATGGTTAAAGTAGCTGTTGCTATAATTGCAGCTATTCCTTTTATCCCCAACTGTGCTAAAATGCCTTTCGCCGCAGTACCTGCTGAGCCTGAAGCTCCCGGATTTTGCGGTGCGCTAGGAAGCTGCTGGCTAATTTGCTGCCAGAGCTTCGGATCCACTTCAGGTTCGAAATGGTCGAAGGCGTTTTTGAACTGATCTTCGAAGCGACTCATTTTATTTGGTAGTATAACTATTTTCTTTGTTTAACTCTTGTACTAAAATCATAAGCTGATTTCGGGCTCTGGAGTATTGCGATTTGCTGGTTCCTTCACTGATGCCCAACATCACTCCAATTTCTTTATGCGAATATCCCTCTATGGCGTGGAGGTTGAAGACCGTTTTGTATCCGATAGGTAGCTTTTGTAATTCTGCCATCAATTCGGCGGCTCCTATTTCATGGCCTATTACTGGCTCATCTCCCTCTTCTATTACATCTGCTAAATCTGTCCACAACATTTTTTGTTGTCGAATATGATCTAAAGCCGTATTCACCATCACTCTTCTTATCCATCCCTCCAGGGAACCTTCCGCTTTGTAAGAACTAATTTTTTGAAAGACCTTAATAAATCCCTCTTGTAACAGATCCTCCGCTTCTTCTCTTTGCTTCGTGTAACGTAAACAAACACCAAACATCTTCCTCGCAAACTTTTCGTAGAGCAACCGCTGAGCGGAAGCATCTTCACGAAGTATGGCTTCTAGTATTTGCTCATCGGTCATTTCTAAAGGACGCTGTAAAGACATAGATGCAATTTACGAGTTTGAGGTTGCATGGAGGATTGCCGATTCTGTTAAGTAGCTAATTATCAATATGAAAAACTGTTTTCGATGAATTTTTTTAATTGATTTTTCTGTGTGATGGATGTATAATAATAAATGCAAAGGTCGATTTTTAATCTCCAAATTCATCTTTTTAACCAGAATTTGAAGAAACCAATAAAGAGAATAGACTGAACTTTCTGAATTGCTTTTCTTTTATAATCAGTAATAAAAATGAGGCTGCCTAAATGCGCGACAGCCTCATGAAAAAGTAGGAAATAAATTTTATTTATCGGTTGATGGTAACGGTACCTGATTTCTTTTTCATTCCATTGCCTAAATCTACCATGTAGAAGTAAATTCCTTCTGGTAAATTTATGCCATTAAACTTTTTTGTGCTGTTATTGTATCCACCTTGATCATACAATTTTTTACCCCAACGATTGATGATTTGAACCGTATTGTTTGGATATTGCTCGATGTTTTTTATCTCGAAGAAATCATTTTTACCATCTCCATTGGGCGTGAAAATATTTCCGATCGTAACTTCACAACCTATAGGTTCCGAGGTAAGTCCAATCGAACAAAAACCATTTCCAATAGCACGTACTTGGAAATTAAGAACAGACAAATTCACTCCGTGTGATTCATTTCCTGATGGTACGTTGGCAGGAATCCATGTGGCACCACCATCTTCACTAACTTCATAGCTATTGGCCCCAAGTACATTTGTCCAAACAAATACATATTGAAAAGATCCTGTTCCATTAGTGCAAGCAACTAACGGAGCTTGCAGCACATTAAATACATTCACAGTAGCAGTATCTGAAGCACTACAATTGTTTAATTCAACATTGACAACATAGGTGCCTGCAACATTTGTTGAAATAGTTTGTGTGTTGGCTCCGTTCGACCAAGAATAATTTGCTCCTTTAACGCCTGCATCTAAGATAGCCAGTTGATCAGAACAAATATCTTGATCGGTTAAGGAAAATAATGGAGTCGGATTTATTGTTAATGTCATCGTGTCTGCACCAATACATCCAGGTGGAATTGTCACTTCTGCACTGTATATTCCTGCACTAGTAGGAGTAAATTTGTTTGACATGGCTCCAGATACTGCATTTCCATTATGATACCATTGATACATTCCATTTGCAATTGAACTTAAAGTTAAAGTAGGAATGGAATCGTAATCACAGATGGTAATATCCGATAAATTTACAATGGGACTTTGTACCACAGTTAAAGTCATAGTTGTATCCCCCATACATCCGCCATTTGCAACATGAACACTATACAATCCAGCTTGTGTCGTTTGATAAGTAGTATTGGTAGCGCCGGGAATCACAACAGAATTTAAATACCATTGATAGCTTGTGATTCCGGTTGTATCTAGATTTAAGATCGGGAAATTCCCATTCTCACAAATGGTTTGATCTACACCTAAATCAATTTTTATTTCTAGTGAATTAAGCAGAATTGCCAATGTATCATTGCTCGTTAAGAATCGACCACAATCGTTTGCTAACGTATTTCCATCCGATCCTCCACTATTATTTAGAAGTAAATACAATGCACCATTAGCAGTAGAATTTCCAACCATATTTACGAGTAGTTGATTTGTTTTAGTATCACTCGAATTGCAATATCCATAGGCATTAGCAATCGGGTAATTATTACCACTACCATCTACTAATTGTAAATCGGTTCCATCATTGGCAATGGAGAAACAATAAATACTATCAGATAAGGTAACAGCGATTTGATTAAATATACAATCAAGAGAATCTGTAACAGGAAACCATACACTATTATCAATAACTATTATCCGAACGGTATCCACAAACTCTGCAATTTCAGCACCACACTCAGAGAGTAAAGTGTTGCCATCAAATCCACGTTTTACCCACACAAATGTTTCTCCTGCAGTTAGTGGATTTAGAAAGGTAACTTTTAATGAATCAGAAAGTCCAGAGGAACAACTAAAAGGTACTACACTAACGATTGGATTTGGAATTCCAAATGGATTTAACACTCTAAAATCAGAAGGCGAAGCACTAGGACATTGAAAGCTGGTATCAAAAGGAATGATGACGGAGTAGTCGTTGCAGTTGGCTAGAATTTGTCCGTTACTAGATGTTAAAATATTATTTTCAAATGAAGGAGCAATAAAGTTGCATGAAGGTATGATTTCAATTCCGATTTCACGTTTAATTTGTCCAATCAAGATTCCATTTCTATATTCTGAAACAATGACACAAATGACTGCTGATTGTAGTAGAGCTGGGATAAAATGAATGATTCCGGTATTAGAGTCTAACGTGATGGGGATAGAAGAAGCCAATGGATTTATAGGGCTATATGGAGCTAAATAACTTGGAAGGAAAGGTGCCGAAGGACAAGATCCAGTCCCATCCTCCGGATGAGTAAAAGTATAAACTAAAGAATCTCCATCATTTTCAATTGCACTTTGATCGTTGTAAAAAGAATTTCCTAAGCAAAAACGATTGAAAGGTAACACTGCGAATTCAGGGGAAGAATTAGTGGGTGCTGTACTATTATTTAATATACAGAAATTAAACATTCCACCTAATCCGCCATTTGTAAATGTTGAACTTCCGAAAGCATGGCAACAATCATAAAAGGAAAATCTCCAATCCGTGGATGTTTGTGGTAATGTAATGATAGTTTCGTATATATATTGTTCAAAATCTCCTGCACCACCAATGCAAGTTGGTTGTGCAGTTACACAAGGAGAATTCGGCACTACAGAATATGAAATCAATGGAGCAATGTTTGACCCGCTTATATTTAGCGAGTCTGAATTCCAGCAAATATTTAGTTGATTACTTGCAGATAATCCCGAACAACTTCTGTAATATTTAATACGTACTAAATAAGTATTGGGCGACCCAGTATAAGTGTATGACATTTCTGAGCCAATTATGTGGGATGCATTTCCGGTCAAGGAACAAAAAAGTATTGCACATAATGAGATAAAGAAAACAAGAGATATTTTTTTCATTTCAATTTTTTTAGTGGTTTAATTCATTATTGTGAAATGGATATAGACTTTCCATACGAGTACAGTGGTGTACTCGAAAGATTTTAAATACAATAAATTTTTTTGTTTCGCTATCCTTGAAGTCTACACGTTAAGTCGACTCATGTTTCTCGAATAATGATTTAATAAATTTTTGCATTTATTTTGAAGTGTAAATGAATAATATTTCCTTTTCGCGTAATAGGTTTTTCATTTTTTACAATTTCAATAATGCAATGAGCGCTCTAAATAGGAAGATGCATTTTCTGTGCTTATGGTTGCATATGGTTTCAGAATGAATGTTAAAGATTTGAATTTCATCAAAGTGAATTCACATCCAACTACATAAATTGTTTTATCAAAAAGTGACTTTTTCCTTCAAGTGGAGGAATGGAGCAATGCTGATCTTTCGTGCCTATCTATGAAATCATTTCCCGTATTTATTTGAAATGAGCCATAGATTCACTCAAAAATGATCGAAATAGCAAGCTTCTGTTTCGTACCTTCGCGCACCTATGGAGCACCTTCGGAATTTCTGTATCATCGCACATATTGATCATGGTAAGTCTACTTTGGCCGATCGTCTGTTGGAATATACTAATACAGTGTCTAAGAGAGACTTGCAAGCTCAAGTGCTTGACAATATGGATCTTGAGCGTGAGCGCGGTATTACGATTAAGAGTCACGCCATTCAAATGGATTATTCGTTGAATGGGAAGCAATATTCACTCAATTTGATTGATACTCCTGGACATGTGGATTTTAGCTATGAAGTTTCACGCTCCATCGCAGCATGTGAAGGCGCTCTTTTGATTGTGGATGCTGCTCAAGGAATTCAAGCTCAAACGATTTCTAATTTATACTTAGCGTTAGGAAATGATTTAACCATCATTCCTATTTTGAATAAAATTGACCTTCCTAGCGCCGAACCTGAATTGGTAAAGGATCAAATTGTGGATCTCTTAGGATGTTATCGCGATGAGATTTTATCTGCCTCCGGTAAAACAGGAATGGGCGTACTCGAAATTTTAGAAGCGATCGTTACCCGAATTCCTTCTCCAAAAGGCGATCCAACAGCACCCTTAAAAGCATTGATCTTCGATTCGGTATATAATTCTTTCCGAGGAATTATCGCTTATTATAAAGTGATGGATGGTGAAATCAGAACCGGTGATCATGTGAAATTTGTCTCTACAGATTCTGCTTATCATGCCGATGAAATTGGAATTCTTCGATTAGAAAAATCACCACGCGATGTTGTAAAAACCGGTGACGTAGGTTATATCATCTCTGGTATCAAGAACGCGAAGGAGGTAAAAGTGGGTGATACCATCACGCACATCGCCCGACCCACTATTACAGCTATCGAGGGATTTGAAGACGTAAAACCCATGGTGTTCGCTGGAATTTATCCTGTAGATACCGACGAGTACGAAGAACTTCGTGCCTCCCTCGAAAAGTTGCAACTGAATGATGCTTCGCTCACTTTCGAACCAGAATCATCTGCCGCCTTAGGCTTCGGATTCCGTTGCGGATTTTTGGGAATGTTGCACATGGAAATTATTCAAGAGCGCTTGGAAAGAGAATTCGATATGACGGTAATTACTACCGTTCCTAACGT
>JBJXGU010000165.1:0-3223 GCA_046160245.1 Bacteroidia bacterium | reverse complement strand
GAGTTTTTAAGTTTATAGAAATAAAAACCCCGCGTCCTTAGCGGCTTCCTAGCGTCCCCGCGGTTAAATTTGCTATAAGCTAAAAATTCTTTAGTTTAGCAATCCCTTATCCCCGAATTTTATGTCCTACCGGATATTCGCCTTTCTGTTTTTACTGTTCTCCTTTCACAGGATCACCTCCTGCCATACGGAAAATCCAAAACCACCCCTCGACACGCTCTTGCCCACCGTAGAGCTCCGACCCGATTTCAAAGCTTTATACGACTCCTTTCAGGTGGAGGGCTGCTTCATCCTTTTCGATCCCCAAGAAAACAAATACAGCATCTACAACGACAGTTTAGTCGATGTAGGATTCACACCCGCATCCACCTTTAAAATCTGCAATTCCTTAATTGGGTTAGAGACGGGTTTCATCAAAGACGAAAACTTCGTGATCCCTTGGGATAAAAAAGTACGCAAGAATACCGCTTGGAATGCCGACACAGACTTAAAAACCGCCATCAAAAACTCCACCGTTTGGTACTACCAGGAGTTGGCGCGTAGGGTAGGAGGCGAGCGAATGAAATACTGGCTCGACACACTTAATTATGGCAACCGCGACACTGCCGGCGGCATCGACCAATTTTGGCTCCGTGGAGGCCTTAAAATCACGCCCAGACAGCAAATAGAATTCGTTCAAAAGCTCTACCACCGCACCTTACCCATGAGCCCACGCAGCATGGACATCGTGAACCAAATCCTCTTCGTAAACGACACCCTCGGCTATAAGCTGTATGCCAAAACAGGCTGGGGTTTCCAAGACAACACCGACATCGGCTGGTACGTAGGCTATGCAAAAACAAAAAAAGGCATCTACTACTTTGCCAATCTAGTGCTTTGTGATGATCCAAATAATCCGGATTTTGCGAGGGCTAGGGTGGAGGTGGTAAGGGGAGTGATGTTAAAGTTCTTTGGGCAATAAATCGTTATATTCTATTTAAACGAATATAACAATAAACTAATAAAATGAATAAGAAGAAAAGAGTTTTCCTATCATACAGTTATCAGGACAGGGATAAAGTAGACTTGATAGTAGACAAGCTTATTAATAGCGGTATTGAAGTGTATTTTGATAGCAACTTGACAGCAAAGAATTCGCTTAATATTAAGCAGAATTTAAAGTATATAATTGAAGCGAGCGAAACCGTTTTAGTCGTTCTTTCTAAGAATTTTTTAAAATCAGAATGGGCAAACTATGAATTATCTGCATTTTTAATTGAGTCTCATAAAAGAAAAGTAAATGTAATTCCCATCATAATAGAAAAATCCTCTATTCCAAGCGATCTTCTTGACTACGAAATAATAAACTTAAGTAACAATTTTGAGGGTGGACTTGAAAAAATAATAAAAAAATTGAAAGTAATTCCTGAAATATCTTTCGATAATCTTTCTCCGTCTCAATTTCAAAATTTGATTGCCGACTTGCTAAAGGAGTATGATTTCAATAACATTAAGTTTCAGCAACATTCAAAGGAATATGGCATTGACATAGAAGCAGAGTATGAGAGTAAATCGCCTTTTGGGACAACGCGAAAAGAATATTGGATAGTTGAAGTAAAGTTTTATAAACAGGAAAGATTTAGTGTAAACGCAATAAAGCAGTTAATTGAATACAGGCGTCACTTGCTTCCTACAGACTTAAAGTTACTCCTAGTGACAAATTCAATATTGACTTCTGTTGTACAAGATTTTCTTGACAATTACCAAAAAATAGAAAACATTCAAATTGAAGTAATTGATGGTGTACTATTAAAACAATTAATTTCTAAACGCAAGAGATTACTTGACAAATATTTTAGAGCATGAGTCAAGTAAACGATCTTATACAAAAGCTAGATAATTGCCCTTTAGGTAGTGCAGGCTGGGTGACGTTTGAGGATGTATGCACTGAAATTCTGACATTTTTGTTTGTACCTCCATTGCAGATACCACAAAGACAGGCAAAGACACTTTCTGGAATAAATAGAAGAGATGCGATTTATCCCAATAGAAATATTACTCCAAATGGGAATGCGAATTCAAAAAATTGGCATCATTTGTTTCAGGAGTTAGATGCTCGACTTATTCTAATAGAATACAAAAACTATGATGCTACTGAAATTGGACCCGAGGAAGTTAATTGCGCTTTAAATTATCTGACAAATCCAATGGGGCGTTTAGCAATTTTAGTCTGCTCCAAAGACCCAAATAATCAGGCAAGAATAAGAAGGAATACAATTTACACAAATGACAAAAAGGTGATTCTCTTTTTAAATAAAGACCAACTAAAGGAAATGTTGCTGATGAAAGAAAGAGGAGAAGACCCGTCAGACTTAATAGTTGATTTAATTGAATTATTTTATACACAACATGAGTAAAACGTCATATAGCAGCACCTATTCAAAAGGCAGGAATTCGTTTTTAAAGACAATTTTGAGTTTAATAAATGATTTGTTTTTCAAATCAAGCTTTGTGGTAAAAGTCACGACCTACTTAGTAGCCACAAAACGTTAGTTATTTGTCAATAACAAAATGCGCAATAATAAGTAAATAATAAATGGGAAAACAGACTACTAAAATCGAAATACTGCTTGACGAAACAGTAAAAGACAATGTTTTTTTTCAAACTGTTACTTCATTTGAGATAAATAAAATAGAATTGTTCAAGTATGCAATTATGATGTGGGAAGTTCCTTCTAATATTGTCGAATCTGATTTTGACTATTTACAAAGTAAGGTTCCTGCATTCGAATCATTGCTTTCTGATTTTATTGATTTTAATGACAATACCGTATACAATCTTTCAAATGATGACAGAGTAAAAAAAACTGTTTCTGAGGCTGTAGGTGTTGGGCTTGGATTGAAATATTCAACAATATTACTAAAGACTAACCCAAATAAATTTAAAAAAATTGGAGTGCCTAAAGAAGGGAAATATTTAGATTACTCTACCATAAAAGAATCGAAGGAATATGAAATAGAGACAAAAGGTACAGTTAATAAAAATTATAACTCTATGAAAAATGATATTCTTACAAAAAAGAACAATACAACTTTGAAGCCAGTTCTTTTAAGGTTTGGTACAATTTCATTAATTAAAAACGAAAATGACAAAACTATTTCGAAATGTGTCGTGGTAGACGATCCGCCAGAGGAGATTTTTACAGATAAAGACGACACTTTCTCTACTCAGTTACTCAATTAC
>JBJXGU010000164.1:0-10037 GCA_046160245.1 Bacteroidia bacterium | reverse complement strand
GTAATGGTCTTACTGATGACGGCCTTGTATTCTTAAATTACTATGTTGATGCAGACGGTGACGGATATGGTGCTGGACTTGCAACATCTTCTTGCTCTCCAATTGTTGGATCAGTATTAGTTGATGGTGATTGCGATGACAATAACGCTGCTGTAAATCCAGGTGCGATTGAAATCTGTAATGGAATCGATGATGACTGCGATAGTCAATCAGACGAAGGTTTAATTTATGCAAATTATTACGCAGATAATGATGGCGACTCCTATGGTGATCCATTCGCAATACAAACAACATGCAATGGAGCTCCTTCTGGATATGTTTCTGACAATACCGATTGCGACGATAATAACGCAGCAATAAATCCAGGAGCTACTGAAGTTTGTGGAAATGGAATCGACGACAACTGTAATTCGAGTATTGATGAAGGATGTATTCTTTACACTTACTTCGCAGATACAGATAATGATTCTTACGGTGATCCTCTATCATCTATTTCTAATTATGTAAACACTCCTCCTGTTGGTTATGTTTCTGACAATACTGATTGTAACGATAATAATGCTGCTGTAAATCCGGGTGCAACTGAAGTTTGTAATTTAATCGACGATGATTGCGATGGATTAATTGACGAAGGTGTTTTATTAACGTTCTATGCCGACTTAGACGGTGACCTATGGGGAGATGCTTCTTCATCTATCCAAGCTTGCTCTGCTCCTGTTGGATACGTCGTTGACAACAATGATTGTAATGATGGAAATGCTTCCATTTATCCTGGCGCAACCGAATTGTGTAATTTAATTGATGATGACTGCGATGGAATTGTAGATAATAACATTGTTATTACCTTAGGTACAATCACTGGTCAATCTCAAGCATGTATTCCTATCATAAATGGTTCAGCGGTTTATACAGCTCCAAACGCACCTGGAGTAACGAACTACTTCTGGTCAGTTCCAAATGGAATGACAATTACTTCAGGACAAGGTACCACTACATTGTCGGTATCATGGACAGCACAAGCAGTACACTCTGGAATCAATGGACAATTAAGTCTAAATGCTAGTACAACTTGCGGAATTGTAATTCCATCTGTATTAACTATTGATTTCAACTACGCTGCCCCGGTAACTCCTGCATCTGTCTCAGGTCCGTCTAAAATATGCCCAGGAAATGTTGCCGTCTACTCTATTGCAAATGTTGCTCGTGCTTCCATCTACAACTGGACAACTCCAGCAGGAGTAAGTATAGTAAGTGGACAAGGAACGAATGTTTTAACAGTCTCAGTGAACAATGCATTCAACGGTGGATCTATTGGTGTTAGTGCAACAAATACTTGTGGAACTGGTCCAGTAAGGATGAAAACAGTCACCTTCAATATTCCTAATATTCCAGCGCCAATTGCAGGAAGCAAAAGCGGATTGTGTGGAGCTACTAATGTTATGTTCTCTACTGCGGGTTCACCCAATTCAACAGGATATCAGTGGACAGTTCCATCTGGAGTAACTCTTGTTTCTGGTCAAGGAACCAATATGATAACTGTAGATGTGAGTGGAGCATTTGTTTCAGGAGTAATTACTGTAACGGGAACTAATAGCTGCGGATTGGGAAGTCAAAGATCACTCAGTATCATAGGAGCTCCTGGTCAACCCGGAATTATCAGTGGTTTATCCAGTGTTTGTCCAAACCAAAATGGAGTTCAATATGAAGTGGCTACTGTTGCAGGAGCAACCAACTATGCTTGGACTGTTCCAGGTGGAGCTTCCATAGTTTCAGGACAAGGAACCAAGACTATTATTGTAAACTTCGGTCCAAACTCTGCAAACAATCAAGTGATTTCTGTAAGAGCTAGCAATGCATGTGGACAAAGCGGATTGAGAACTCTAAGTGGAATTTCCATCAGTCTCTCTAACTGTGGTCCTCGTATTGGAAATGTATCAAGTACCATTAGTCAAGTGGTTCTCTTCCCAAATCCAGCTCGTGAAAATGTAAACATTCAATTCAACTCAACTATCAATGGTGATTACCAAATCACTTTAGTTGATCATGCAGGTCGAATGATTGCAAGTGAAATGGGTGTAGCAACAGAAGGAACAAATGTGAAATCGTTAAATATTGAAACACTTTCAAGCGGAATTTACTCAATCGTGATTCGTGTTGGAAATGATGTTCAACATTCAAGATTACTTGTAGAATAGTAAGTTTGATATAGAAAAGGAAAGCCCGGACAATTGTCTGGGCTTTCCTTTTTTTTATTTTAAATTTAAAATTAAATTCTAGTAGCCATCAGCAAATTCAAATCACGAAATGGAAGTTTGCAATAATCGGCAACAAATTTGTTTGTGACTGTACCTCTATATAAATATGCTGCTGAACGAACATGTGGATCTTTCCATAAAATCGCATCCATCCCACCTTCTTCACCCATGTTTAAAAGAATTGGAGTAAAAATATTACTCAAAGCATAAGAGGCAGTACGCGGGACTCTACTAGCAATGTTGGGAACACAATAATGCGTCACACCATGCTTTTTAAATACAGGATCAGAGTGATTGGTTACTTCCGAAGTTTCAAAACATCCACCTTGATCGATACTCACATCAATAATCACCGATCCAAAACTCATTTCAGTAACCATCTCTTCAGTAACGATAACAGGAGATCGTCCCTCTTTAGAAAGGATGGCACCAATGGCAACATCGCAAGTACGAAGTGCCTTCATCAAAATATTCGGATTCATGGTGGAAGTATAAACTCTCGACCCTAAATTTCTTTGTATTCTTCTTAATTTATAGATAGATGTATCGAAAATTTTAACATTCGCTCCCAATCCAAAAGCAGCACGGGCAGCATACTCACTCACTGTACCAGCTCCAATAATCACCACTTCTGTTGGCGGAACTCCAGGGACACCTCCTAACAATTGACCTTTCCCACCCGAAGCTGAGCTCATCAACTCCGATGCAATTAAAATAGCGGCGCTTCCCACAATTTCACTCATTGCTTGTATCACAGGATAAACCGAAGTTTCATCTTTCAAATACTCATAAGCCAATGCTGTAATTTTTTTATTGCTTAATTTCTGAACGTACCCTTCCGCTTGCATTCCAATTTGCAGAATTGACATCAAGGTTTGCTTATCTTTAAAATACTCTAACTCTGCTGAGGAAGGAGGAGCCACTTTCAAAATTAAATCGGCTTTATAAACATCTTCTGCTGTATATGCAATTTGCGCTCCCGATTCAGAATAATCCGAATCCGTAAAATTTGCACTTTTACCAGCACCTGTTTCAATTAAAACACGATGTCCGTTACTAACTAGTAATCCGACTGCTGAAGGCACCAAGGGAATTCGATGCTCTTGAAAAGTAATTTCCTTCGGAATCCCAATAAATAAATCCTGGCGCATTTTACTTACCTCTAAAACACTTTCTTGTGGCAGTAAAATTCCTTGCTGAGCAATGGAAGACATTCCATGTATACCTCTAGTCATATTCACATTTTATTTGACGCTTGGCATCGGCAAAACTTAGATAAAGATCTACTTTTTTTAGATTCAATAAATCTTCCACCTTTTCCGGCCATTCAATAAAACAAAAATAGTTAGAGAATAGATACTGTTCGTACCCTAAATCATAAGCTTCTTCCTCAGTTTTCAACCGATAGAAATCGAAATGATAAATAGGCTCACCACCACTTGCTTTGTACTCATTCACAATTGAAAAGGTCGGACTTTGCACGGCATCGTTTACGCCCAATTGTCGACAAATAGCTTTAATGAAGGTAGTTTTACCTGCACCTAATTCGCCGTAAAAACAAAGTACACGGTGATCTCCAATGAACTCCAATAGTTCTTTGGCAATACTATCCAGATCCTTTAGTTCCGTAGCATCCCACTCTTTTTTCATGCCTTGCTTTGCAATGTGATAACAGGGATAATCATTTCCTCTGGCGAAATTCCTCCATGCTGAAATGTATCCTTATAAAAATTGGCGTAGTAATTAAAGTTGTTTGGGTAGGCGAAAAACTTATCGCCTTTTACAAATACATACGCGGTACTTACATTTACTTTCGGCAAAAAAGCTTCCGACGGATTTCTAATTTCCAACACATCTTTTTTCTCATAGTTAAGATTCTTACCTAACTTATATCTCAAATTGGTGTTTGTATTTCTATCACCAATAATTTTTGATGGATCCTTCACGCGAATGGTTCCATGATCGGTGGTGATAATTACTTTCGCTGGCTTCTCTGCTATTCTTTTTAAAGTTTCAAGAAGTGGAGAATGTTCAAACCAAGAGCGTGTGATGGAACGATAGCCTTTTTCATCTTGAGCCAATTCTTTAATTACTTTCATATCGGTTCGAGCATGCGACAACATATCTACAAAATTATAGACAATCACATTTAATTTATTTCGAAACATATTGGGCACTTGATCCACCAATGCTTTTCCGGCATCTAAATTTGTCACTTTTGTATAGGAGTGCTTATAGGTTTTACGCAATCGTTGAATCTGATCGACTAAAAAATCTTCTTCAAAATTATTCTTTCCCTCTTCTTCATCGTCATTGATCCATTTATCGGGAAAACGCTTTTGAATTTCTGATGGCATCATCCCTGAGAAAATCGCATTTCTTGCATACTGCGTTGCCGTTGGCAAAATACTGCAGTAAGTGTCTTCCTCCACAATTTTAAATAATTCTTGAATCGCTGGCTGAATTACTTTCCATTGATCATAGCGTAAATTATCAATCAACAAAAAGAATACAGGCTCTTCCGATTGATCTACTAATGGAAATGCTTTTCGTCGCATCAACTCATGCGATAACAATGGCGCTGTGTCTTGATTTTTAAACCATCCCAAATAATTATTTTCAACAAACTTGCTAAACAGATGATTCGCTTCCGACTTCTGCATAGTTAAAATATCATACATACTTGGATCTTTCGATGCTTCCAATTCAATCTCCCAATACACTAATTTCTTATACACATCCACCCATTCATTCCAACTCAATCGGTCGCTCATCGACATTCCGATTTGACGAAATTCTTGCTGGTAACTTTGAGAAGTTTTTTCGGAAATCAACCGCTTATCATCTAAATTTTTCTTGAGTGACAATAAAATCTGATTTGGATTTACTGGTTTGATGAGATAATCGGCAATCTTCCCACCGATCGCTTCCTCCATGATTTCTTCGGCTTCATTTTTAGTAATCATCACTACCGGAACAGTGCTTCGCAAATTTTTTATTTGCATCAACGTTTCCAAACCACTAATTCCGGGCATGTTTTCATCTAAAAAAATTATGTCATATTCTTTCGCTTTCACAAGCTCCACAGCATCGCGACCATTATTAGCTGTAGTCACTTCATATCCTTTATTCTCTAAGAACATGATATGTGGCTTCAACAAATCAATTTCATCATCAGCCCAGAGAATTTGTACTTTTTCCATATTTAAACTAGTTTTATCAATTCAAGAACCATCAAAACGACTATTCTTCCACAAAAGTACTCGAACCAGCTTAGATCCACCTTAAGATTTACTTTCATTTTATTGTACAGTCGAAAATTTTAATGTTCTTAATAGCTTAAAAATGAAGAAACAATACATCTTCCAAAATTAAATTTAACTAAGCAAGGATATTCCGATAGCATTAGACTTCTTCAAATGGAACCTGCCTGCGGCAGGCAGGCACGGATGACACCAACTTACGCTACTGCTTCAGTTGGCAATGCGGATTATTATGATTTACACGGATTTATTTCCGCAGCGAACGTTGCTGACCGCTGCTAACGTTGCGTTTAAATAGACAGTTTCATTTGTTGGATTAATTATTCTCCTCGTAAAAGAGTATTTTCGTCACCTATAATTCTCTAATTCATTTTGAAAACCAACAAGAAGAAAATATTTAACGACCCCGTTTACGGGTTTATCACGATTCCGCATCCATTAATTCATGATTTGATTGAACATGCATGGTTTCAGCGCTTGAGAAGGATTCGCCAGTTAGGTTTGGGACATATGGTTTACCCGGGTGCTTTGCATACCCGTTTTCATCATGCCCTTGGCGCCTTGCACCTTACCACTCAATCTATTGAGTCATTGCGCTCGAAGAATATTGAAATTACTCCTGAAGAAGCTTTAGCGGTAGAATTTGCGATTTTGCTACACGATATAGGACATAGCCCCTTCTCCCACGCCCTTGAGCATAGCTTGATTTCTGGCATTAACCATGAAAAAGTTTCGCTGCTATTCATGGAGAAATTGAATATTGAATTTAAAGGTCAACTCGATTTAGCGATTGAAATTTTTAAAGGGACTTATGCTAAAAAGTTTCTACATCAGATGATTTCCAGTCAGTTGGACATGGACCGATTGGATTATTTGAACCGAGATAGTTTCTACACAGGAGTTTTAGAAGGAACTATTGGCGCTCAACGAATTATAAAAATGTTGGATGTCCATAACGATCGATTAGTAGTTGAGGAAAAAGGAGTTTATTCTATTGAAAAATTCATTTTAGCTCGCCGACTCATGTACTGGCAAGTGTACCTCCACAAAACGGTATTAGCCGCTGAGCAATTGCTGGTGAATATTTTGGATCGAGCGAAAGAACTTATCGGAAGAGGTGAAAATCTTTTTGCGACTGAGCCTTTGCTCTATTTTTTGAAGAACAAAGTTTCATCAATTGATCTTCAGAACAATGCTGACTTACTCGAAAAATACGCCAATCTGGATGATTATGATGTGTTTACATCCATAAAAGTATGGGCTAATCATTCGGATATTGTTCTAAGTCGGCTTTGCAAAGGCATGGTCAATCGAAATTTGTATAAAATTCGATTACGGAAAGATCCCATAACGCCTGAAGATTTAAAAGAATACCAAGAGAAAGCCATGTCAATATTTGGCATTAGTCAGCACGACAGTACCTACTTTGCATTCAGCGGATCCATCAGCAATTCCGCCTATGACCCTACTGGTGAACCTATTCAGATTCTTTACAGAGATGGATCTTTGGTAGAGCTCTCAGCAGCCAGTGATCAGATGGACGTTGCAGTACTCTCTTCGCCCATTCAGAAGCACTATATTTGCGCTCTTCAAGAGTTGATTGATAAGCAGTGATTTATTCCTTGCCCAACAAACATTCTCAACAAATAATTCTTAAATTTGCAGGCTGTTATGGAATTTACCGCGCAACAAATCGCCGATCTTCTTCAGGGAACAATAGAAGGGAATCCGAGTGAGAAAGTTTCTCGCCTTTCGAAGATTGAAGAAGGAACTTCAGGTTCTCTTTCTTTCCTCGCCAATCCTATCTACACCCCCTATGTTTACACAACCGATGCTTCTATCGTTATTGTAAACAACGATTTTGTTCCTGAAAAGGAAGTGAAAGCAACGATGGTTCGTGTGGAGAATGCAGCACAAAGTTTTGCTAAGCTTTTAGAAGTCTATAATACCATCAAAAGAAATAAAATAGGCATCGAAGCAAATTCTTTCATCGATGCTTCGTCAACACATGGTGATGATTTGTACCTGGGAACTTTTGCCTACGTGGGCAAGGGAGTTACTTTAGGGAACCGTGTTAAAATATATCCGAATGTTTATGTTGGCGACAATTGTGTGATTGGGGATGACACTACTCTCTTTCCGGGAGTGAAAGTTTATTCTGATTGTATCATCGGAAAAAATGTGACATTGCATTCGGGCGTTGTAGTGGGGGGAGATGGATTTGGATTTCAACCAAACAATGGCAGCTTGCAAAAAGTGGCACAAATTGGAAATGTAATTATCGAGGATTTGGTTGAAGTGGGTTCAAACACCACCATTGACAGAGCGACTTTAGGAAGTACGATCATTCGCAAAGGTGTGAAGTTGGACAACCTGATTCAGATTGCTCACAATGTAGAGATTGGTGAGAATACAGTGATAGCGGCTCAAACTGGTATTGCAGGATCTACTAAAATTGGTAAAAACTGCATGATCGGTGGACAAGTTGGTATTGTTGGACATATTCAAATTGCAGATGGTGTTAAAATCGCTGCACAATCAGGAGTAGGAAGTTCAGTGAATACTCCCGGAGAAATTTTACAAGGATCGCCGGCATTTAATATTGGTGATTACAAACGCACCTATGTTCTTTTCCGTAAGCTTCCTGAACTAGAGAAAAAAATTATAGAGTTACAAAGAACGTTAGCAGAAATTAGATCTACTTCTACCTGATCAAAGAGCATGTCGCAAAAACAAAAGACGATTAAAAAACCGATTACCGTTTCTGGAGTTGGATTACATACTGGAGCAAAAGTCAACTTAACATTTAAGCCGGCACCCGAAAATCATTGGTACAAATTTGTGAGAACCGACATCGAAGGAAGTCCGGTAATTGATGTAGATGCATTCAACGTGGTTGACACATCGCGTGGCACTACACTCCAACAAAACGGAGCAAGAATTAGTACTACTGAGCATGCTTTAGCGGCTTTAGTTGGATTGCAATTAGACAATATTATTATTGAAGTAGATGGGCCTGAAGTTCCCATTATGGATGGTAGTTCTGCTCCCTTTGTGGAAGCATTGTTATCAGTGGGGTTTGAAGAACAAGATGCAGAGCGAGAAGTGTACGTGTTAAACGAAGTACTTTCGTATGAAGAGCCTTCTCGTAATGTTGAAATGTTAGCGGTACCAAGTCCTGAGTATAGAATCACGGTGATGGTGGATTACAACAGTCCGGTATTAGGAACTCAACATGCTCAATTGCATAAAATGGAAGAGTTTCAAAAAGACTTTGGTCCATGCCGCACTTTTTGTTTTTTACATGAACTGGAATCGTTAGTTAAACATGATTTGATTAAAGGCGGAGATTTAAACAATGCTATTGTGGTGGTAGATCGTGAGATTAGCCAGGAAAAACTAGATGAGTTAGCAAAGCTCTTTAACAAACCGCGTGTAGAAGTAAAAGAAAAAGGAATTTTGAATAATGTTCAATTGCATTTTCAAAACGAACCTGCTCGACATAAACTCTTAGACATCATTGGAGATTTTGCATTAGTTGGTATGCCTTTTCAGGGACATATTTTAGCAGCGCGTCCAGGACATGCTGCGAATGTAGAGTTCGCCAAAGTGATTAAGGAAGTAATCAAACGTGATCGCAATCAAAAAGTACGTACGTATGATTTGAATGCTACCCCTGTTTACGACATTAACAAAATCACAAAAATGTTACCGCATCGCATTCCATTTTTATTGATCGACAAGATCATGGAACTGGAAGCAGATCGCGTGGTAGGTGTAAAAAATGTGACCATGAACGAATGGTTTTTTCAAGGTCACTTTCCCGAAAACCCTGTAATGCCCGGTGTATTATTAATTGAAGCGATGGCGCAAACGGGAGGAATTTTAGTATTAAATACAGTTCCCGATCCGGAGAATTACTGGACCTACTTCATGAAAATAAATGAAGCTCGATTCAAACAAAAAGTAATGCCTGGCGACACCGTCATTTTCGATTTAAAATTAATCAGTCCCATCCGCAGAGGAATTTGCCATATGAAAGGGGAAGCCATTGTTGGTGACAAAGTAGTTATGGAAGCCGAAATGATGGCACAAATTGTAAAGAAAAGCTAATGTTAAGTTCTCTCGCTTTCATCCATCCTAAGGCAAAACTCGGAAACAACGTTACCGTTGATCCCTTTACCTGCATACATGGTGATGTAGAGATTGGAGATAACACATGGATTGGATCTAACGTAACCATTTATGATGGAGCTAGGATTGGATCTAATTGTAAAATTTTTCCGGGAGCTGTTATTGCTGCCATTCCACAAGATTTAAAATTTAGCGGAGAAGAAACAACTGCTGTAATCGGAAACAATTCTACCATCCGTGAATGCGTCACGCTTAACCGAGGGACTTCAGCTATGGGTAGATCGGAAGTGGGTCAGAATTGTTTATTGATGGCTTACGTGCATATTGCACACGATTGCATCATTGGGAATCATGTGATACTTGCCAATTCAGTTAATCTTGCTGG
>JBJXGU010000163.1:0-7724 GCA_046160245.1 Bacteroidia bacterium | reverse complement strand
ACGAATGAGTTTTGGTTTGCAAGATTCTGACAACGATGGCTTGGCGGATGATTCCCTAACCCAGATCATGAACCCAAGTCCTTGGTTTACTTTGCATGAAAATGATTTAATCCAACATTTCTCCTCTTATGGTGATCAATTAGAAGATAAAATGACGGCCAATTTTCAAGACGGAGATTCTTCTGGTGGATACAACTATGTCCAATTAAGAAATATTGGTCTTACCCTTCCCTTTTTACAATTGTCACGAATTATTCCTGCTGGACTTGATACCATGAACGCATTTCCATTGGAATTTACTTTTTATATTGATACCATAATGTCGTCTGCTAATTGTATCGACTGTGATGGGTTTTCGTTAAATCCTAATATTACACGCACGCTTTACAAATTAAATGTAAGTGGTGCCAATTTAAACCAATACTTAGACATTTTTCAAAGTGAGAATCGACTGTTATTTACCTTTGATGGAAGTATTGATTCATTAGATCAACTCATAGGCAATTTAGCTTCAAATTCACCCTATATTGATCCTAATTACCCCTTTAAAGGATATTACGAAGGACAGCGTTATCGATTAAAAGTAAGGTATGCTAATTGTGGTAATTTTATTGGTAATAATGGTGATCATACTACCTTAGAAAGTGCAATGATTAAATCAGAGATTACTAACAAGATGTGGCTTTGCGGTACAAAACAAGATCACGACAATCCACAAATGTATAATACTGTTGAAGAACTACGAGACTCTCTAAATATGACCGTTTACCCTATTGATACTTCATATCAATTGATAGATACATCATACACCAACAATCATTTGTTTTTTTGCGAAACTTTTGGAGGGGTTCATTATTTCTTCTCCCAAGATGCAAGGAATTTTTCTATATTAGAACAAGCGGATGGTTGCAACAAATCGCTTTTATTAACTGCAAGGATGGTTGCTGCGGGATATCCATATGCTATCAATATGTATCCTTTTGAATATCGGCCGCCTATGCTATGGCCCACATCATATGAGGTAAATGTGCCAGCAGGTTATTATGTAAATAATTTGGAAATGCGACACCAATTTTTCTTCGTTGATAGTAGTGATTTAAAATTTACTAAATGGATTCCCTTGCCGTTACCTAATACTGTTGTAGGTCATTTTACTTTCCTTGATAATACTTTACCTTCTCCTGTATGCTTTTCAGATAGCTTGTACCCGTTTCTTTTAACTGACACCAATATGTATGTTATAACTGGAAGGACGGATAGAGTGCTCAAATTTACGCTTAGTCCCTTAAGTTGCGATAGCTCTAGCAATATCATTGCTACATCAGACTCAATTGCCATTATTCGATTTGATAACCACCACTACAATTGTATTGATACCACTACTTGTTCTTTGGCTGAAATTACTAGAAGAACAGACCATCCAGAAAACAATGGAGTTTTCACACTTCTCCCTAATTTAATAGTACAAACCTCTCCTATAACCATTAATGTAACAGGAAATCGGATTTGTACAGAACTGAAGTTATCGAATTATTCCGCAATAATTGATGGAATAAGCACTTCTACAGCAAGTAATGTTTTCCTTGCTTTACCTGATACTTTAAGTGTACCTTTTCTGTATAATTGGGTGTATTACTCTCCTGACACTATTTATCCTTTAGGACAAATAATTCAGATTGATACTTTGTTTAACATCAATCAGACTGATACCGGACTTCTTTGTGCTAGTATTATAAATTGTTATGGAAATTTTGGAGATACTGCTACGTTTACTTTTCATACAGGATGGAATTGTGATGGTTTCCCAAACAGTCCATTTGATGCAGATTCAGTATGTGGTGCTATGGCACAAACTATTACTTTGATAAAAGAGGATGCCGAATTAAGTAATTCGGCGAAAGCTCCTAACACAAATTCTATTTATGCATTATGCGATACTATTTTTGCCCATGCAGATTTTACATCTACTAAAAGTGGTTATTTATACCCGAACTTTGTTAAGATTGATACCATCTTAGGATTGGGGATACTTGCCGTTTATCTGAAAAGAGATACTGCGAGTGTACTTTTAACTTATAATAGTAGTAATCAAAACTTCCCTATAACTGCTGGTCATATGATTTCGTTAGGGTTTTCAGATAGTGCATTTTATTCAGGAAGTATGATTCGAGTAGAAGTGTTGTTTATTCCTACTTGTAACTTTATAGAAGATTCACTTCCGTTTATTCAATTTAATGCAATTGATTATTGTGGAATAGTGCATAACACCACCGCAACCTATGATGGTTTATTAGATATTGAAGGAAGTAAATGTCATGACTGTTTTACTCTAAACAAAACAGCTAGTGACTCCACCATTGCGGCATTAGATACCATGAGTTTTAATATTATTATTTGTCCCAACAATTATGGTCCAAGTTGGGTTGGTTTAACCGAATTGTTGCCAGCTAATTTCTTTGCTACAAGTACGATTCCAACGTTTGTATATATTGACTCTGTTGAGTGTGATACTGTGGTGATAGAAGGGTACTTTACTCAAGCTGGACCCTGTATTGATAATACCAATATTGCAAAGATTAGCTATTTAGACTACGATAGTTTAAATCAACTTACTTTTTTAAGCGATACTATAACAGCATCCGCCTGCATAGATGTAAGTGTGGCTTGTGTTGATACAAGCACTATTATCTTTTTAGCAAATGATTCTTCCCATAATTATGCAGGAGTTTATAATAATAACAGAATCTATGTTGAAGGGGTGTTTACAATTGATAATGATCTAACTCTTGTAAATTGCCAAATGTACACCGCCGCAGGAGCGCACATCTTAGTAACCCGTGATGCATTATTTGATTTAGACAGTACCGTAATTCTGGGTTGCGATTCCATGTGGCAAGGAGTTACATTAACGGAAGACTCAAAACTTAAAGCAAGAAATAATAGTTGTATTCAGGATGCGGTTATTGGAACGGAAATGTTAGATGCAACTCAGGCTTTATTTGAAAAATCTAAAATCATTAATTCTGTACTAGGAGTTAAAGTGGTCGGGCCTATAGGAGGAATATTCCCGGGATATTTAACAATTTCAGAAGCCACTTTTGGAATGTTTAGTTCAACCTTTAAGCCGAATTATATCTGGCAACCTTCACATGGAGTGCTTCCTTATGCCGGAATTGACATGAACGATGCAGTGATGGTTCTTGGTGACGGAGGTGCAGGTGCACCTTCGTATTTTTACCGGATGAATAAAGGAATTGTTGGTTTACGCACACAAATGGAAATTGTAAACTGTAAGTTCAATGGAATCTCATTTGATAATTTTTATCATACGGCTTCTGACGGATCAGCAGTAGTGAGTGAAGGAGATTTAAGCTTCAACCCTTCCTATTTACAGCTAATGCCTGTGAATTATCCCGATACTACTATTTTGAATAGCCATCGTGGAGTTTATAATGCTTACAGCGATTTGATTGTTCAGTATTGCATCATGAACAATGTGCGTACAGGTGTGGAATGTTCTGGTAATAAATTCAGACAATATGCATTGGTTACCGACAATATAATCAATGCCACGCTCTACGGAGCTTTATTCATAAATAATGCCGGGGCCGATTATAACATTATTGCCGGAAATTTAATTAAAGTACATGGGCTGAATACAGGTGTTGGTATTGCCGTGCGTGAAGCAAAAAACAGCGTAAGTGGAAATTATGACATCGCATGGAATCATTCCATCCGTATGGTGGATGGTACGTCTGGAATTGAGTTATTGAACGCAGCATCACCTCAAGTAAGATGTAACCTAATAAAGATGGATGCAGGGGATGAGCAGGCGAAAAGCAGTACTGGAATCACAGTATTGGGATGTAATTCTGCCACTATCACTCAAAATAGTATAACAGGATATACCAGATCAAATACATCAAGAAGGGGTCTTTCCTGTGATGTAAGTACATCTTGCCAAATCGGTTGCAATTCTGTGGATAGTACAGGCTACGGATTTCATTTTGGCAGCTCTAATCTATTCACCAATTTTAGGGGAAATAAAATGAAAAGCCATTTGGAAGGGTTACATCTAAACACCACTGCTGTGATAGACACTCAAGGGCATGCGGGAAACCAATGGCTCGGAAACTATGCACCGTGGTTTGGGACTGTTAATATGAATGCGGCTTCTCCATTGGATGTGAGGAAATCACTTTTTGTAGTTGATCCGAACTTGGGAAGTACATACAATCCGAATTTTCCAGTTTTTGATACCTTGCCACCTTATGTTGATAATACGGGTTGGTTTGATCCTCAGATTGGCGGAGGTACTTACACCTGTCCAAATGCATCAATTTGTTACGAGTCAGAATACGTTAGCGGTGAAGGTTCGCCTTCACTCTTGGCAATGATTGCATTGGATAGCATACTAAGCGTTGATTACATAGAAGAATCACAGAGCATAGCGCAGTTAATGCTCTATGAAAAATTGATGAGGGACACGGCATTAACAGGAAGTGATATAGTCTTTCAAAATTTTATTTATAACGAACCTATATTGCATAATTTATACGAAGCTCGATTGAGCCTTCAAGAGTATGGGGATGTATCCGATTCTCTGGCGGCGGTACTTTTATCGATGGACAGTACAATAAAAAGTTTTGGTGATTCTATCCGTTATTATCTCAATCTGCAAATGGAAACGCAGTTGAATTACAACACTATTATTGCGGAATTTAGGGCATCATTAAATATCTCCAGAAACATTTATGCATCTGTTATCCAACAATTGCGTTATGAGAACAATGCAATTTTAGCCGAAGCCGGATTTTATAATAGTTTGGTTGATAACGTCGATGAATTGCCACTTCTAAACGAAGAAGTTATGAATGAAATAGAGATCGCCTTTGAAGAAGGAGGAATTGAAGGCATAGATTCTTATCGTGAACAAATCAGCGAAATCGCGTTTCAATGTCCTTATCAAGGAGGGCAGGGGGTGTTCAGGGCAAGGTTCTTCCTTTCTTTATTTAACGACAGCATTGAATACGATGATGTGTCGGTATGCCTGGCACAGGGTATTAGTAAAGTGTATAGTTCAACGGAAGTAAAGGTGGAACCACACTTGTTTATAAAACCTAATCCAGCTATAGATGAAACCGAAGTGTTTTTAATAGGTGTCGATAATGCAGGCTATCAGCTCAAAATTATTTCTCAGGATGGAAGAGTGTTGCAGGATTTAAGTTTGAAATATTCTCTTTTAGGCAATAAATTAAATACATCGTTTTTATTGCCCGGAGTTTATTACTTGGTAGCTACAACTGAGCAGAAAAGTGTTTGCAGGACTAAACTTGTTATTGTGAGATGAAGATATTTAAGATTCTATTATTTTTAATTCTGTTACCGCAAATACTGCAAGCACAGTTTTACAATCACCAGTGGCTAATTGGCAACCAATGGCTACAGACAGTTCCTAAAGGACGCATGTTTTTTGACAGTAGCTCCTATCAGTACCTGGTGGAATACAGGAAAATGGCATTTGAAGGTACGCAGGGAAATATCTGTAATGCAAATGGTGATTTTTTAATGAGTAGCAACGGAGTCTGGATCGCTAATGCTAATAACGATTCCATGCTCAACGGTACTGGGCTGAATCCTGGTTATTTTGTAAATTCTTATCCTAATGGTTTAGTGATAGAAAATCTTAATTTTTTCATTCCTAATTCTGACTCTATATCCTATACTCTCTTTCATCAAACAAATAGCGACCCAAATAGTAGCTTAAGCGATTTGTATTATTCAACAGTTGACATGAGTTTAGATGGAGGTTTAGGAGGTGTAACAAATAAAAATATGCTGATGCTTCAAGATTCGCTTAGTCTGGGAATAACTGCATGTAAGCATGCCAATGGACGGGATTGGTGGATTATTGCAATGAAGGATGAAAGCGATATTATTTATAAATTTTTATATACACCCAATGGAATAGTAAGTGTTTCAACTCAAAATTTAAATTTCACACCTTTTCCTCACGAAAATGTTTCTCAAATTTGTTTTAATAATGAAGGTAATTTGTTTGCATATAATGTCTACGATAATCCAGTTGACCGCAATAGTTTTGTGGTACTTTGTGACTTTGATAGGTGTACTGGAAATTTTTCAAACACTAGAGTAATCCCCGTTTATTCAGGTGCATATATTTGGGGGTTATCTTTTTCTCCAAACGGTGATTTTTTGTACTCCAATACCTCGATATATGTTTTTCAGATAAACATAACAACTTTGCTAGTGAATACTGTCGCCATTTACGATGGCTTTTCATTTCCTATTCCTTCTGCAGCTACAACTTTTTGGGCGCAGTATCTTGCAGCAAATGGTAAAATTTACATCACATCTGGCAATGGAGTCCAGCACCTGCATGAAATAAACTTTCCTGACAGCGCTGGCTTGGCATGTGATGTACAGCAACATGCTGTTAGTTTAGGAGTGTGGCATTTTAGAACAGTACCTAATCATCCAAATTACAACTTAGGCCCGGTAATAGGAAGTGTTTGCGACTCCTTAAGCATTATTGGGATAGAAGAGCAACAACACGATTTCAAACTTAGTATTTCGCCTAACCCCACAAGTGATGGATCTATTAAGTTGATTTATCTCTTACCTCAAAATAAGAATGGTGTGTTTGAAGTTTATAACATAACTGGACAACTTGTATATAAAATGAATTTACCACCATGGAGTACGCTTCAGATTATTCAATTACCTGAACTTTGTAATGGTGTGTACACTTGTGTTGTTAAGAGTGAATATGAGCGAGTGGGGAGGAAGTTGGTGGTGATGAAATGAGTCAGGTTTAACTAAATTCTTTATGGAACCTACCTTTACTAAAGATCCGGCAGGCAGGCGCTGATTTTTTAAGATGGTTATGACCCGCAGTGCTGCAAGGCAGGTTTATTATGATTGATTTCGTCTAAATTAAACACTTATTTAGAACACGGATGACGCGGATAAATTGAATTTTCGCGGATTTACTTTGTCCTTGAAAAATAATTCCATTCGAAAGCAGTGCGACTTACCGTCCATTCCGATGCTTCGAGACGAACCGAGATTTTGCTGGCCTCGAGAACCTCAGCCAGCACTCGAGAACCTCAAGCAGCAAAACAGCCCCGATTGCATTCGGTGGAGAAACTGAGCGAAAAGCGAATGCTTCTTGATTCACTTCTCGCTCTTGAACTGTTTCTTACTCTCAAAATGAATGCTTTGATGCGGTTTCTGATGCATGATATTCTCTTGCTCAAACTACGATTAAGCGTAAATACAAGTTTTTTAATATTCCTCAATAATAATCACTCTTTTTTTTACATTTTTACCTCGACGCGATTTTCTTGTTGACTTATCATCCTTGATGTATTTATCGATGTCCGATGAGGTCCAATCCATTTCATTGTTATCTTTCATCCTTATTACTTTTATTTCCTTTTCTATTTTCTCATCATGCTTTTCTCCACGATCGTCAGTCCAACTGAAGTTTAACGTTTCCATTTCTTCATCCATTTCAGGGATTGAAGGTGGCATTGGAGGCGATGGAGGTGAAGGAGGCATCGGAGCATCGGGATTTATTATAATCATTTTACGCTCTGTATTTCCTTTCTTATCATCCACTTTTACAATAACCTCTTTCTTTATTTTTTTTCCATCTTTTTCATTTCCTTCTACCACTTCCACTTTCATTTCATGATCGT
>JBJXGU010000162.1:0-3246 GCA_046160245.1 Bacteroidia bacterium | reverse complement strand
TCGGAAGTATAATTTCCGTAGGCGGATCTATTTGGTTACTATTCAAAAGTGTGAGTGGAAGTCTACTACCCGCTTCAGATGAGTCTGCGCAAAATTTTCAAAAAAATATCAATGATCCTATTGATACTTTAAAATTACATTTTCAGTCGATGATAAAATTTCCTAAAAAAGAGATCGCAATTTTCATTGATGACATCGACCGTTGCTCTTCAAAAAATGTAGTCAAGCTATTAGAGGGAATCCAAACTATTTTTAAATCATCTAAAGTGCTATATGTTTTTGCGGGTGACGCTAATTGGGTAAGACGCTGTTTTGAAATTGAGTACCAAAATTTTGTAACTGACTTTAAGAAACCTGGACACTCGTTAGGTAATTTTTTTGTTGAAAAGATGTTTCAGATGTCTATTAAGATTCCCGTGATAGCTCCACAAACACTAAAGCTTTTTCTAAAGAAAACTCTTAATCCAATAGATGAAACAATTACCTCCAATGTTTCCAGCGCAAGTATTTTGGCGGATTTGAAAAATTCTAGAAACGAACTAGAAATAGAATCTACGCTAAAACAATACAGGGGTACAGATAACGAACAAATCGCAATTAAGGCTGCCATAGAATTCATATCTAGTTCTGAAACCTTAAAAAATTTAGAACACGAATTAGAAGCCTATTATGTTTTACTTCCAAGTAATGTGCGTTCAGTAAAACGATTTATTAATAATTATGCTATTGCACGCCAAGTTCTTTTATTACAAGGGGTTTCTTTTACCGATGTGCCAATGGAAGTACTGGTTCGATGGCTGGTTTTAGGATCTCAATTCCCGCTGCTAGCTGAGGACATATCAAACGATCCAACTATTTTAGATACCAAAAGGCTTCATCCGGAGATATTAGCTAGTAAAGAGTATTACAATCTTGCAAATGGTTACTTAACAATGGACAAGGTGAAATTAATTATTGGCAAATAATCCATTGTAAACAAATTTGATGGAAATTGAAGATATGATTTTGGTACATCGCTAGATTTAATATGTTCTAATATGAGCGTAAATTATCCGCCAACAGGAGTAAAGAACTTAATTCATGACATGATGGTCAGGATTACCTTCGCGATGGAACTAGGACAATCAGCAGGTGTTAAACAAGATTTATTGAATCTCTATAACGAAGTTGAAGGCGAATTGATAAAACTCAAATCAACAATTGAGTTAAACAATTTTTCAACGGAATACACAAATCAATTAGCAAAAGCTTTAGAGAAGCTGACTCATGCATTTCCAAGAAGTTATGGCTCCGGGAATCGTGTGCCTATTGCTCTTCAAGATATTGAAGTCCCACTCTTCAAAAATCAGCAAGAAAGAGACCAACCAATAATCGAAGAGGCTTTAAATCGATTTAAGACTACTTTTAATTTTTTTCTAAACTCGACTTTCTTAACAGGGACCTCGTTATCGTGGGTGCAAATGGGAGTGGCAAGACACTTCTTGCAGCTAACTTAATTGGACATGTCAATAACAATGGCGTAATCATTTCAGCTCAAAGAATACTCCTTTTGCCGGCTTTCGATAGTATTAGTAGCTACGCTATTACTTCTAAGAGATTAAAGGAAGCTCAGACAAGCGATAAAACCAACAAAGGTCTCGATTTAGAAAGCCTTCAGAGTGAATTCGAAATATTGATTAAGAACATGTTTGCAGAACATAATTTATCAATCAATGAATTTAGGCGAAATGCTCTTGAGAATACGAAGAAAGTAGCAGTTGAATCTCCAATCCTAACTAGACTCGAAAGAACCTTGATAATCTGGAATTCACTTTTCAATTCTCCCCAAATTCGATATGATGATGAAATGAATATTAATGCTCATTCTGAGTCTTCCATCTACCCGGTTATGGAATTGAGTGAAGGGGAGAAGGTTGTTTTATTTTTAATTGCCCAAGTTCTTCAATCTCCAGAGAAGGGGTTCATAATAGTTGATGAACCTGAAATGTTCTTACACCCAAGTATTCACAAAAAATTATGGAATAAATTGGAGACTGAAAGGGCGGATTCTAAGTTTATTTATCTAACGCACGATCTTGATTTTGCGACAAGCAGGATACACGCTAAGAAACTCTGGCTCCGCTCATCTACCCATCCCGACAAATTTAATCTAGAAGAGATACCATCGAGTGATATTCCACAACCGCTGTTGTTAGAGTTATTAGGAAGCAGGCAGAATATAATTTTTTGCGAAGGGAAAATAGGAAGTCTCGATGAAAGAATTTACAGTATTTTATTTCCTAATTATATCATCAAGCCAGTTGGGGGCTGTCTTTCAGTAATAAATTATACGAAGGCATATAATAAGGTACCCAATTCACCAACAAAGGCGTTTGGAATAATTGACGCAGATTATCAATCTGAGAATAGATTAAGGTCACTAGAATCTGAAGGAGTATTTGGTATTATGTTAGCTGAGGTTGATAACTTACTTTTTGATGAAGAAGTCTTGGCTAGCCTAAGCAAAGAACTTCAGAGGAGTGAAGATTTGGTTTCTAAGATAAAAAACTCTGTTTTAGGTAAACTTGAAAATGAAAAGGAACGTCAGATTTCGAATTATGTTTCTGCCAAGGTAGACCATTACTTCAAGGATACAAATGTTCCAAAAGGTAACAATCTTTCAATTTTAAAATCAAATTATAAACAATTTATCGGGATAATTGAACTAGAAAAGTGGGCAAAGAATAGAGATGAACAATTAAGTGAAATTGTTTTAAAGAAAGATTATTTGGGAGCAATTCAAATATTAAATGATAAGGGACTTGAATCAATAGCGAACTCTTGCTTTGGAATAAAGAACTTCAATGAAAGAGCAATCAAACTTCTAAAAAAAGACGAGAAACTTCAAACGCATTTGCGTAAGCACTTCCCCACTGGGCTAACCGATGTTTAAATAGTTGTTATGCCGTCAAATTCTTATATAAATTTCCTCAGGATAAAAGAAGACGTCAGCAACCTTGTAAGCAATTTTCATTTTTTCAATTGGGTCAATACAGCAGATGAAGAGCCAAACCACTTAGTAAGAAGCGCAATCCTGATGTTATGTGCTGCGTGGGAAAGATATAATGAAGATCTGTTATTGGAATCGATTGATTTTTTATGCCAAAATTTCTCTGAAATGAACCAGTTAAATCTCGATGTAAAGAAACACATTAGCATCAAAGTAAAACAAGCTAAGAATGAAATCAAACCAATTGAACTTTCAGG
>JBJXGU010000161.1:0-4786 GCA_046160245.1 Bacteroidia bacterium | reverse complement strand
GTTGCTTTGCATTATGCTTTTAATACCCCAAAAGATCAACTCGTTTGGGATGTAGGTCATCAAGCTTACGGACATAAAATCCTGACCGGTCGTAGGGATCTTTTCCATACCAACCGTATTTATAAAGGGTTGAGCGGATTCCCTAAACGTTCGGAGAGCGAATACGATACTTTCGGTGTAGGTCATAGTTCTACTTCGATCTCGGCAGCACTCGGAATGGCCGTAGCATCCCGACTTAAAGGCGATAAAAAACGTCAGCACGTAGCCGTGATTGGTGATGGCGCGATGACAGCAGGGTTAGCTTTTGAAGGATTGAATCACGGCGGAGTAGAAAATTCAAATTTATTAGTCGTGCTCAACGATAATTGTATGAGCATCGATCCCAACGTAGGAGCGCTGAAGGAATATCTCACTGATATTACCACAAGTCGTACCTACAATAAAATGAAGGATGAGGTTTGGAAGATTTTAGGAGTGATCTCCAAGTTCGGACCGAATGCCCAAGCAGTAGCATCCAAAGTAGAAAATACGATGAAGAGCGCATTGCTCAAGCAGAGTAATATGTTTGAGTCGTTGAAGTTTCGCTACTTCGGACCCATCGACGGGCACGATGTAAATCACTTGGTGAAAGTGATGAACGATCTCAAGAAAATTCCTGGACCTAAAATTTTGCATGTTCTTACTGTGAAAGGGAAGGGTTTTGAGTTAGCAGAAAAAGATCAAACAAAATGGCATGCGCCTGGACTGTTTGATAAGATCACGGGTGAAATTGTTAAACCAAAAATAGTAGTTCCACAGCCTCCCAAATACCAAGATGTTTTTGGACATACCATGGTAGAGTTGGCAGAAATGAATAATAAAATTGTAGGAATAACTCCTGCTATGCCATCAGGTTGTTCGTTGAACATTATGATGAAAGCCATGCCCGATCGCGCTTTCGATGTAGGAATTGCCGAGCAGCATGCTGTGACATTCTCTGCAGGATTAGCGACGCAAGGCATGATTCCCTTTTGTAATATTTACTCAAGCTTTATGCAGCGTGCATACGATCAAGTGGTGCACGATGTAGCTTTGCAAAATTTACATGTTGTATTTTGTCTTGATCGTGGTGGAATTGCTGGTGCCGATGGTCCTACTCATCATGGTTCGTTCGATTTGGCTTTCTTTAGATGCATTCCTAACATGGTTGTATCTGCTCCTATGAATGAGCAAGAGTTGCGCAATTTAATGTATACCGCAAGTCATCCGGGTATGGGCCCGTTTTCTATTCGTTATCCGAGAGGAAACGGTGTGATGTTAGATTGGCGCAAACCTTTTGAAGCGATTCCGGTGGGGAAAGGAAGAAAGATTCGTGGCGGAGAGAAAGTTGCAATTTTAACCATAGGTCATCCAGGTAATTTTGCAGTACAAGCTTGCGATCAATTAGCTGAAGAAGGATTGTATCCAGCGCATTACGATATGCGTTTTGTGAAGCCGTTAGATGCAGCATTACTACATGAAATATTTTCAGAGTTCAAGCATATTATTACGGTGGAAGATGGATGCATTCAAGGTGGATTTGGCAGTGCCATCGCCGAATTTATGATTGATCATAACTACAGTTCACAAATTCAACGATTAGGAATTCCCGATGCATGGATTGAGCACGGTGAGCAAAAAGAACTTTATCGCGAATGTAATTTTGATGCGCAGGCAATTTGCACTGCAGTGCGTGAATTGATGCCCGAGAAGACGATTGCTTAGCCGTGATGCATCGCGATTAGCCATGCAGTTTTTGTACTTAGAATTTTTGCACTCGGAGAAATTTCAAATTAGAAAAAACTTTGCGACTCTGCGCCTTTGCGAGAAAATTTAGCGAAGAGAAAAGCAATCGAAAGGATTAGCGTCCTTTAGTTTGCGAGAAAAATTGGCGTAGAGAAATCTGTCGAAGAGAAAAACATTATTCGAATGCGATTAAATTATTGCAAACCTATTGTTCAAGCCTCTCCCTATCCCTCTCCAAGGGAGAGGGAATTATAAAATTATATTTATAAAATTATATTTATTAGCGAAGAGAAAAATGTATACGTTGGCGATTTGAATGATGCAAGCCTTTAATTCTAGCCTCTCCCTAGCCCTCTCCAGAGGAGAGGGAATTATAAAATTATATTTATAAGATTTAATTTAGATTTACCATATAAATCTTAGGGAGAAAATTTAGTTGAGAAATATTGCAGAGAAAACTTTGATTCGAAACTCGGCTACGAACAACCAATCGCGAAGCCTCGCGATCAACAACTAACTACTACTTTTCCCTAAATCTTGAATAACTGATGCTACACATTCAGGAAAATACTTCGCCTCCAATTTCGCAATTTTAGCAGCTATTTCTTTCGGACCATCGCTTTCTTCCAATGCAACTTTATACTGTGCAATGATATTACCTTCATCATATTTTTCATTCACATAATGAATCGTAATTCCGGTTTCCTTTTCTTTAGATGCATGTACAGCTTCATGCACATGCATACCATGCATTCCTTTTCCGCCAAACTTTGGTAGTAAGGCTGGATGCAAGTTGATAATCCTTTTCGGATAGGCGTGAACGATAGTAGATGGAAGGAGTCGGAGGTAGCCGGCTAGTACAATAAAAGTAATGCCTTCGTCCTGCAGTAGCTTTAATAAGGCACCGTGATTTTTACGCAGCTCAAGGTTGAGATGGATGGCCCGGACCTTGTGCTCCCGAGCTATGTCGTAAACCCCAGCCGTTTCTTGGTCGCATGCTATGAGGTGTATGCGTGCGGATGGGTGATGTTTGAAAAGCTGGCAGAGACGATCTGCGTTGCTGCCCCTTCCCGAGGCTAATATGGCGATCTGCTCCATGGTGCAAAGCAATGATTTGCTTTGTGATTTCCAAAATGCGTTTGCTTATCTTTTTCATAATTAGGTGATGATGATTGATTTAATAATAGTTACGATAGGAACATTATGCTCTAAAAGGAAAAGGGTAGTGGTTGTTTCTACTTGATTTGCCTTAGCCATCGGTCCAAGCATCATAAAAATGAGTGCCGTTAATATGATGATGGCAATGAAGATCCGCTTGTGATTCTGTTGATGTTTTTTCATTGTTGTGTTTTTTGTTCTTCAAGCAAGGTATCGGCACATTAAATTTTTAATGCTTGTGCTTTGATGAACGATAGCATTCGCAAGGTGAAAACCCTTCAACAGGATGTTAAATGGCTTGAAAAGGATATGTCTTTTTTGAGTTAAACCATCTTTCCATTCTGAATTCAAGTTCTACTTTCATTGTAAATGCAGTAAGTCAGTTTTTTTACCAACGATTGCTTCACAAGAGGCTAAATCCTTGACTATGATAGGCCTATTTATAGCTTTTGAACAACCAGTTCGTTAGTTGAACGCTTCTTTAAGAGGTACAATGCCTATTTGGACATATCTAAATATCAATGTGTTATGTCCCATAGAAGAGGCTTTTCATTTATTTCTCCTAACGTCTCCCCTATACTATATTTTTATACTTTAGTCCTAATCAAAATCAATCAAATGGTTAAACCACTCAAGAATGAAAAATGGAAAGTGATCAGCTTCAATAAGGGCATTTTTCGCTGCGAATATGCTGTTTCCGATCACGGTCGACTCGTAAGTTATACAACCAGTATTCAGGATGGTTCCCTCTTAAAAGGAACGTTGATGGGTGGTTATCCAACACTGAAACTGAAGCCCGATGGAAAAAACATGACGCTGTTTATACATCGTCTGGTTGCAGAGGCTTTTTTATCAAAGAGAAGCGATAAATATGAATATGTGATCCATCTTAACTTCAATAAAGAGGACAATAACGCAAAGAATTTGAAATGGGTGACTAAGGATGAGATGGAAAAACATCAACAGAAAAGCCCTGCAGTGTTAGCCTATCGATCTGTTAACCGTAAACAAGGGCATAAACTGACCGATGTGATGGTGAAAAAGATCAAACAGATGATGGATGACAAGAAAAGAACTAAAACCATGAAACAGATAGCTGCCCATTTCGGAATTAGTGAAATGCAGCTTTATCGCATCAAAAGCGGTGAAAACTGGGGTCATGTGAAAGCATAATTTGAAAGAGCCGGTATTTCCCGGCTTTTTTCAGCTAAAGCCAATCGAATTCTTCATCTTTGGCTTTTGGGTGGAAGAAATGAGAAGATTTTTGATCTAAAAATTCATCTTTTTGGACTCAAAAAAATATTATTGTTTGAAAATCAGTGTTATAATATTTAAGGCGGTGCAATTCTATTATTTATTACTTTTGCCCCCTGTCTTAACCAATTCAACAGAACAATGTCTGACATTGCAACAAGAGTAAAAGCCATCATAGTTGACAAATTAGGCGTCGACGAAAGCGAAATCACTAACGAATCAAGTTTCACCAACGACCTCGGTGCCGACTCACTGGATACAGTGGAGTTGATCATGGAGTTTGAGAAGGAATTTAACATTGCTATTCCTGATGATCAAGCCGAGAAAATTTCTACGGTAGGTCAAGCTGTAGATTATATCTCAGCTAACGTTAAATAAGTCTTTCTTTCTTCAACAGGAGTGGCATGCAACTTAAACGCGTAGTCATAACAGGATTAGGAGCTCTAACTCCGCTCGGTAATAACGTAGCGGACTATTGGGCAGGTTTGCTCGCTGGAAAAAGCGGTGCAGGTCCTATTACCCTGTTTGATGTTTCTAAGTATAAAACGCGCTTCGCCTGTGAAGTAAAAGGATTCGATCCCAGTCTTTATCTCGACCGAAAGGAAGCGCG
>JBJXGU010000160.1:0-4010 GCA_046160245.1 Bacteroidia bacterium | reverse complement strand
GTTGTTCCTGACAAATAAGTTAAATTATTATCAAGCGTGATGGTAACTGTATTCGAAAGTGTATCGGGTCCAATATTTTTCACCACTAAAAAATAATTGGGGCGAGAACCTGGTCGATGGACATTTGCATTTAACTCTACACTAACGTCAGTAATTCCAGAAAGAATGTTGACACCGAAATTAAGCGAGTCAATGGTTAATCCCATTGGTGTTACAATTTTTGGAGAGGGACTAGAGGTAATTATCCAATAAGGTTGCGGATAAAGTTGAATGGTGTAAGTAGGGGTATTGCTAAAATAATTGTATCGATAAGTGCCGGAAGTATCGGTATTCACGACAATGGCATTTGGATCTACTTTAAGCGATTGATTTTGTAAAAATGGCTCGTTCGCTTGCCGTGTTCCATTGTTGTTTTTATCCCAATAGACTTTGCCACTTAATCGTCCCGACATCAAAACACTATTGAGTGGTAAACGATAGCATCCATAGGCATATCCATTTAAATAAATATAATTTGGATCATTTGTAAATTCTTTGGGTTCAGTGCAATTACCTAAACTATCAAGTTTAAGTCCTGCATTAATTTGGGACCATACAGTATTATTGCTTGAGCACATATAAACTCCTCTGTTAAAAGTAGGGTTTGAAAAGAAATATAACGTGTCTATAATTTGAATTTCTCCTGGTAAGTTGTTGGATGGATTAACTCCCGTGTTTAATAGATTCCATGTAGCGCCCGAATCATAAGACCTGTAGATTTTACTGTAGTTAAAGCAAGTAATAATACTATCTTGTACGATGGAGAAATCAACAACGCGTCTTTCAATAACCGAGAGGGAGCTACTGAGAGACGTCCAGCTTAATCCAGAATCTGGCGACATCAACAATCCACCTGGACTTCCTGCAAAAAGTTTGTTTTGATGCCATTGTAATTTAGAAATGGTTAAGGTCGTGAAACCACTATTGGCAGCAATCCAAGTTAAACCACTATCAATCGATTTATAAACTCCGTTATTTGTAGTGGCTAAATAGAGTTCCGTGTTTCCTTTGATGAAATCATTGGGACTATACGTGCCTGTTGGTAAGCCATTGGTTACTTTATTCCAATTATTTCCATTGTCAACACTTTAGTAAAGTCCAGAATCTGTTCCAGCGAAATAGGTATTGCCTTGACTTTTTATAAACCGACTTACACTTCCTTTTGATGCAAATCCGGATCCAATGGGAACCCAACTGTCACCTTGATTTGAAGAACGAAGTAAGATGCCATTGTTTTGATCGGACGTATATAAAAAATTGTCGTTTTCATTGAAATAGTATTTCCCCAAGAAAGAGTTTGAAGTAAGTCCATTATTTCTTTCAGTGAAAGAACTTCCTTGATTCTGCGATAAATAAAATTTAAAAGAGCCTGCCCAAAAATCTCCGTTGTTTTCGTGAATAAATCCATATCCATTTACGTTTATTTGAACGGGAGATGGAAGGTTCATAACAGACCAAGTTATTCCATCAGAGGATTGATAAATTCCAGCGTTGGAACTTATCAAAATGGTATTACCAACAGTGATAATATTGTTTATTGTAAATGGAGGAATTCCAGGTATTGTCCCATTTGAAAAATTAGTACCTCCATTAGTGGAATAGCGAAACGGATTCGTTGTATTGGGTAATGCACCCACCCAGGTGTTATTTATTTTTCCAAGATAAACTTTGTTGTTCACTCCTGGACTCAGTCCAGTAACCGCAGTAAAGGATGCTCCATTATTGATCGAAATGGTAGTATTAGTTGAGTTGTTGATGAGGATCGTGTCACCATCCTGGATCATGTCATTCACATATTGATTAGAAAGAAATAATTGCCATGATTTACCATCATCCGATGAGCGAAAAATTCTATTGTTGAATCCGCCTATACAACAGTATATATAGTTTGGTGTTGAATATAATTTATAATAAGGAATGGTAGGTGTAACACCTGTTTTCCCTCCAACCGGTATTTCAGTTCCCGCTTTTTCCCAAGTATCACCAAAATCATTTGAAACATATAATCCACTGTAATAACAGGTCGCAAATATTTTATTCCCTTTTACAGCTAAGCCATTGATGGTGTTTTCAGGAAGTCCATGTACTTCTTTCCAGTTTAACCCATTATCGGAAGTTCGAAAAAGACCAGTAGGTGAAGCAGCAAATAAATAAGGCGCTTGAAAAGCCATTGAATTTACTCCCCCGTAATTAGGTCCAAGGGTTCTTTCCCATTGGGCAAATGTTGTTGAACAGAAGAAAATTAAGATTACAATTATATAGTTCGATTTCAACTTTGTTTTCATGGTTTGAATGTGTATTAAGCAAATAGTGGTTAATTATAAACCTTAAAAATAGTAAGTTTAATCCAAGAATGACTTTAATAAAATAATAAGATGAGGAAATGGTAAAGATTTATGTGCGGTTTTACTTTGTTGTTAATGATGTGCTTACTGAGCTAATAACACTTTATCATCGTTTTGTAAAGGAATAAATATGCTTGTATTCTGAAATAATTATGTGGTACTTAATATGAAGAACGTCTGAGTCGAATTTTTGACCTTCCAGAAATATCTAGACAATCTAACCAAATTATTTTTATCTATAAAAATGGAGGGGAGCAAGGAGTTTCCTTTTTTCAAATTCGCAATCTTCTAAACTCCATTTCATTAAAAAAGAGAAAAAATCAATTAAAAAATCCTGCTGCAATTTTTAATTACAACAGGATTTTTTTAGTCTACTATATTTTTAATGTTTTACAATGAATTTGCCTCTTGAAGTTTGAATTCCTTGGGTAAATTGATACGTGTAAATTCCATTGTTTAATTGGGTTACATCGAGGTTCAAACTATTTTCGCCAATGTTAACGTTCGAGTTTAATTCGCGAACAGGATTTCCTGTAAAATCATAAATTTGCAATTTAGCGATGTCGTTTTCTTTAGAAGTAACATTGAATGTGACTTGTTCAGCTGCAGGATTTGGGAATACAGCAATCAATACCGGTGTAGTAAAGGTAATGGTTGCTGACCAAGGTCCCAAAACAACGGTGTTGGGTGAAGGATTACAATTTGATCGAACCTTACATTCATATAGTGAACCCGGCGTTAAGTTTGGCATAGCTATGTTTGTTAATGGTGTTGAAATAACAATCCAGGTTGAGTCGGGAGCACCCGGAGAAGTATTTCTATAAACTATCTGATAGTTGGATGCCCCGACAGCCGGACTCCATACAGCGTATGCGGTAGTAGCAAAAATATTTCCCACCGATAATCCTTGTGGAGCCGGACAAGTGGTAGGAGCTAAAGTAGTAAATGTTCGTGCTACTGACCAAGGGCTTTTTACTGAAACGCCACTGGAATCAATACAAATACTTCTCACCTGCCAGGTATAAATACTACCGGAAACTAATCCGCTTATCGTTTTTGAATTAGTATTACTTGATTTAAATATCCAGGTAGAACTTGTGTTTAATTTATAACGAATACGATACGAGGAAGCTCCTGTTAAATTCCAGCTAAGTATAGCAGATGTGTTGGTGATATTAGATTCTGTAACTGCTATAGGCGCATTGCAACCAACTGAGTTGGGTAATGTAGAAAAGAAAATAGAAGAGCTATACGGGCTTACTGATGTGTTCGGAGTATTGGAACAGTTTGATTGAACCTGCCACTCGTAGGTACTGGATGGTAATAAATTGCTAAGCTGACGGGTAGTATTAGGTCCTGCTAAAACGGTCCAGATAGCAGTATTCGCAATGCGGTATCTTACATTATAAGAAAGGCTATTTGCAGCTGGTTGCCAACTTAACAATGCGCTGGTTGAAGTAATGCTCGAAGTCAATAATCCTGTTGGTGCAAGGCAAGATGTTGTACTGGGTAGTGTTACAAATCCAACAATATTAGAAGGAAGACTTAAAGTAACCGTGCCATTTGGATTTACACAAGATTGGGAAACTTGAAATTCATAGGGAGTTGCCGGAGCAAGATTCGACA
>JBJXGU010000159.1:0-7184 GCA_046160245.1 Bacteroidia bacterium | reverse complement strand
TTGGAAGAGGAACAAGTACTTATGATGGTATTTCCATAGCCTGGGCCATTGCAGAATTCTTGCATGAGCATCCGCAATCGAGAGCCAAAACATTATTCGCCACCCATTACCATGAATTGAATGAGATGGCAGAAGAGTTTCCACGCATCAAAAATTATAACGTAGCCATTCGAGAAAGCGGAAACCAAATATTGTTTTTGAGAAAATTGGTGCCTGGAGGTAGTGAGCATAGTTTTGGAATTCATGTCGCTAAAATGGCTGGGATGCCAGCACAAGTGCTCAAGCGAGCTCAACAAATGCTCGAAACCTTAGAAGCAACGCACAGTCATAGTGAATTAATAAAGGTGGCGGCTCATGAGCAACAAAAGGACGAATTGCAATTGAGTTTTTTCCAGCTCGACGATCCCGTTTTGGAGCAAATCCGTGATGAAATCCTTAAAACCGATATCAATACCCTTACTCCCGTTGAAGCTTTAATGAAGCTTAGTGAAATTAAAAAGCTGATTTCGAGAGAGAAAGTAAAATTAAATGCCTGATCATTTGATTTCTACCCGAATTAAACCTTATTTTTGCATCCCCTTGTGAAACTTCTTAGCTGAATTTCGTTCAAGTAGTTCAATAAAGGTATAGTAAGCGAAAGTAGCTCAGTTGGTAGAGCACGACCTTGCCAAGGTCGGGGTCGCGAGTTCGAATCTCGTCTTTCGCTCCAAATGAATAAGCCCTGTATTAAAATTAATACAGGGCTATTTTTATTTCTGATTTTATGTCAAGCGTTAAGCTGGTTTTTGGATCCTTTAATTTCATTCAATACCTTGAGTTCTTTATGTTATCTCTCATGAAGCTTGCAGCTAGCAGCATAAGAATACTTTGCGAAATGCGATTTCATTAAGCATAGTGAATGCCTTACGTAGAACAATCCCACTTGAAGGCTGCTGCTTGTGAAAATATCTTCCAGAATGGTAAATTACCTTCAAATAAAAATTTATAATTAAACTAAAATTTCACATTGTTTTTTTTGTGGATGCTTATGAATGCAAAAAGCATTTGAAAAGAACAGCATGTCTTTCGTTTCAGGTTCTTCATTGGCAAATAAAGGAATCCTAACATTATATACCGCCCAATAATTTTATTTCACAGAATTATTTTGATAAATACTTCTGCGTACTTTTATCAAAGATGACAAAGTGTTTAAAGTTTGGTTTCATACTCCAATTCCGTGTTTTATTGACGGTAGGTTGTTTTATTCTTTTTAACTCAAACCTTTGTGGACAAGACCTTGTATTTAAAATTATTAATAGAGAAACCGGACTGCCCGGAAGTGAGGTTTATAAAGTTATTCAAGATAGAAAGGGATACATATGGGGTATTACCGAGGGCGGTGTTTTTAAATATAACGGGAATGAATTTAAAGTATTTACTATTGAAGACGGTCTCCCGGGTTATACATTCTTTAATTTATTTGAAGACAATAAAGGTAGAATTTGGGTGAGCAGCAGTGATGGAAAGGTTGGATATTTTATTGATGATAAATTTTATGCTGCTTTATGTAACGATTCATTGTCCAGTTATTTGAAATTTGGCAACAAGTTGATTTACGATTTATATGTTGACAATGCCGATACATTATGGCTTGGAACAGGGTACAGGTTATTAAAGATTGCGCCTAAAAATAATTATTCCCAATATGATGAATTAAAGCCGATAAGTGATTCTGTCGGACGTATCATTATTGAACCTGACAAGGGTCGTTTAATTAGTTCAAATAGTGTACCTTCTGAATTTTCATTGAGTTTTACAGGAATTAGAAATGGTAGAACGTATCAGTATATTAATATTTTAACAAAAAATTTCCATAAAAGCTACCCGTTTTATTTTGAGAAACTATTCAATGCATTTCCCTTCATTAGACAAGTCATGCTGCCAAACGGGGAAATACTATTTTCTTTCCAAAACACCGCATTTATCATTCAAAAGGATGGATCCTTTTTAGAAAAAGTATTTACTCACCAAATTTTAAGTCTTGTTGTAGACCAAAATCAAAATCTGTGGATTGGCTTTGCCAAAGGAGGCATGCTCTTTTTCAATAAGTGCAATTTAAATCAGGAGCCACAAAAGTTTTTGGATAAAATTTCAATTAGCCATATTTTAGTCGATAATGAAAATGGAGTATGGGCGAGCTCTCTCGGCAATGGAATTTATTATTCTCCTACAATAATTGCATCTACTTTTACAAACCCCGCTTTAAAAAATAAAATTATTGACATTTCTAAAATCGGCAATAGTATTTATGTTGCAAATACCGACCATCAGTTTGTTGAAGTAGATACATCAAACCAAAGCTTTTTAAAGGCGGAAATCATCCGTCCGTATAGTTCTGATCGACAAAATATTATTGACCGTGGGAATAATTTGTTTTTAAGCGGAGGAATAACCGGGTGGTATAGTAAAGACTTACTTCCTCTAACATTAATAAAAAATGAAAAAGGGGAGATGATGACGGCAGAGGATGTGGCTTTTGGCCCTAACGACACTTTTTATTTGCTTACGCATTCGGATTTATACATTTACCATAATTCAAAAATAATCAGTAAAAATCAACTTCCGGCACGAGGCAGAGTGATTTTGGCACCGGAAGCAGGTAGTATTTTGATAGGTACTTTTAACGGATTATATAGCTTTAAAAATGGTGTGTTCTATTATTTAGGGTCTAAGAATGAAAGGTTGAAGACTAGAGTAAACTACTTGTATCTGGATTCCGATAAACGAATTTGGGTGTGTACAAAAGGAAGTGGCGTACTTTTTTTTAAAAATCAGATTTGGTATTCCATTTCGACTGAAAATGGGTTGGTAAATGATTTGTGTAATTCTATTGTTGAAGCAGAAAAAAACGTTTTCTATGTAGGAACCCAGAATGGTGTTAGCCGAATATTATTTAATGATCAAGTAAACGCTACCATAGAGAATTATACTGCTTCCAATGGCTTGCCAAGTGAAGAAGTTTTTTGTTTGGAATATATGGCGAACAATCTGTATGTGGGCACACAAAAAGGTTTAGCGAAAATAGCTGTCAATGACTATTGGCAAAACAAGGTACCACCACCCGTTTATATCAACAAAATTATATTAAATGATTCAATCACTTTGGATATAAACCAAAGCCCGAAGCTAAGGTATTTTGAAAATAATTTACTATTTTATTTAGATGTTCTCACTTTTAAAGAAGAGAAAACGACAAGGATAAGATATACATTAGTGGGGGAATCCAGTGTTACAAAGGATGTAGTAAATAATAAGATTGAACTGCAAAACTTAAATCCGGGAAAGTACTCATTAGAAGTGTTGGGAATAAACAATAATGGGTTTACAAGTACGAATCCTGCTCGATTCAACTTCGTTATTGTCAAACCATTTTGGCTTACTTGGTGGTTTATAGTAGGTGAATGTTTATTTGCAGTATTGATCATATTTATTTTTGTTAAATGGCGGATATCAAGGATTCAAAACAGAAATAAAGAGCAATTTGAAATTGAAAAAAAACTCTCTGCTTTTCAGTTGCAAGCCTTGCGGGCACAAATGAATCCGCATTTTGTATTTAATGCTATTAACAGTATTCAAAGTCAGGTTTTGCAAAAGAAACCACATGAAGCTTATAGCTATTTAACAAAATTCAGTCAGTTAATCAGGCTAATATTAGTTAACACGAATGAAGACATGGTCGCTTTGTCAAAGGAAATTGAAGCTATCCGGTTGTATATTGAACTAGAGCAATTACGTTTTGATGAAAAGTTTGAGTTTGATTTGTTGATTGATAGTAACGTAGACCAGGAGAATACAATTATTCCTTCGATGATTATGCAACCATTTTTGGAAAATGCTATTTGGCACGGGTTAATGCCGTTAAATGGATTACGCAGAGCAAAATTGAGTATGTTCATAAAGCCATATGAAGAGAAGATCTTTGTTGTAATTGAGGATAATGGGATAGGCAGGGAGAAGTCTTCAGCTATTAAAAAGATACCTACTCACAAATCGCTTGGCATTAGTTTAACTCAGCAGCGATTGGAACTAATTTCATTGAGCGGAAGTACTATAGGGATTTATGATATAACTGATGGAGAGAATTCAATAATTGGAACAAGAGTTGAAATTTTAATTTAATAGAAAAGATGAGAAAATTACGTTGTCTTTTGGTGGATGATGAGAATGACAGTAGAATTGTATTGAAAGACCTGCTTCGAAATTTTTGCCAGGAAGCAGAAGTTATTGGAGAGGCGTCTAATTTTGAAGATGCTTATGTTTTAATTAATGAAAAATCACCAGACTTAGTATTCCTTGATATTCAAATGCCTACAGGGAATGGTTTTATGTTGCTAAGAAAATTTGAAAAAATTCCCTTTGAGGTAATTTTTGTTACTAGCTACGATAAGTATGCAATCAATGCTATAAAATTTAGTGCACTTGATTATCTATTAAAACCGGTTGCAATTCATGATTTGCAGAATTCTGTAAAAAAAGCTTATGAAAAGTTGGAAAGTAAAAAAACGAACCAAAATCTCATACTCAACCTTTTGCAGAGTGTTGATGATAATGAAAGTGAAAAAAAAATTGCATTGCATAAAAATGATTCAGTGCGGTTTGTCAAAGTACGCAACATTCTATATATTGAATCTGATTGGAACTATAGTAACATTTACACATCTACCAATGAAGAGTATACAAGCAGTAAAACATTAAAGGAATTTGAGGAATACCTTTTACCATTTTCTTTTTTTATTCGTATTCATAAAAACTGCCTTGTAAATGTTAATCATATTAGGGAGTATTCAAAAGGAGAGCCCTGCATTATTACCATGCAAGATGGAAAAGAGCTTGAAATTTCAAGAAGAAAAAAACAGGAGGTTCTTGTCTTATTAAAGGAATTTAAGATGTGATTTTAATTTATTCTGCGGTTATGTTGAGTTGTTTGATGTAATCTACTTTTGTAAGAAAAAATAATGAAAGCACAACTATTAATAATTTGCGTGTTCATACAAGTGACAACGCATGCGCAAACACGGCAGCTAAATAGTATGTTTTATAACCAAGAAGCCACGTCTGTCTCAACCGCATCCACCCATAATGTTAACAGTAGTAATGGACGAGTGATGAGTTTGTGTTCTGATAAAGTAAATTATGTCGGAAATATTGGTGGAACTGGTACCCAATGCGGAGGCGTTGATGCTTATGCACCATTTATTTTTTTTCAAGCATTTCCCGGTTATGCTGGTGAAATTACCCGTGTTGATTTTTACGCTTCAAAAATTGCTTCAAATGTTAATGCTAAGGTTAAAATTTGGGAACTCGATATAAATGGATATCCTACAGGAGGCTTTATAGCTTCTGCTAATGTGCTTGTAAGTGGATTGTGGGCTGAATATGGTGCCACTTTTTCTACTCCTGTAACAGTGGGCAGCTATGGTTTTGCTGCCGCAGTAGAAGCTCCTTTGCCTACCGACTCATTACTGGTACTGGAAAGTTGTTGTAATTTTTTCTTTAATCAATCCTATCAATATGATGTGATTAATGGTTTGCAAAACTTCAGTGGGGCTAAAGATTTAATCATAAGACCAACCATTAGGTTTTCAATGCCCACCTTAGGTTTAAATGTTAATCCTCAACCTGCTTGTGTATCTGGATCTACAAGTTTTACCGGAAACATAACACCCGCCAATTTACCTGCTCAATTCGGTAATCCTTTATTTAACTCTGTTTATTCTTTTAAGGTAAATTTCGGAGACGGATCTCCATTATCAACACTAAACCCGGGTTCGAATGTAAATCACTCTTATGCAACGGCCGGCAGTAAAAATTTAACTTATAATTTGGAGTATGTAGGCTGGTCGTCTACATGCAATGAGACATATACTTCAACACTAGCCGTAAATTCATCTTCAGTTTCATCCTTTTCTTATGGTACAACAAACTTGTTGCTTACTGTTATTAATAATTCAATTGGAGCTAACGGTTATAGCTGGAATTTTGGTGACCTCACAACATCAAATTTGCAAAATCCTCCCGTTCACGACTATTCACTAACTCAAGGTGCAGGCACTTATGTGGTGGAATTAACTACCACCAGTCCCTGTGGGAATGGCTTTCAAGCTAAAACGATTACTGTTCAACAGGGAACAAGCACGGGCTTAAATGAAACTGAATTTGATGAAAGCATTTTCGTTTATCCCAATCCAGCAACTTCTACTGTTACTATTGATTACGAATTTTTAAAGAGCCAAGAAAGGATTGAAATTTTTATCATGGATGCTTTCGGTAAAATTGTTAAAACAAAAGGTGTTGGCGATCTCGTAAAGGGCTCAATACTCTTTGATGTAAATGATCTAGATTCCGGCACGTATTTCATCAAACTTTCTTCCGACAACCGAAATGTTGTAAGAACTTTTATAAAGCAATAGTGATTTCCTATCGTTTAAAATTTGTCATGCGAAAAGTATTTACTTTAATTTTAACTCTTGCAACTTTATCCGTTAGCGGACAAGGGTTTTCACCTTCAACAACGAATTGGAACTGCCCAAATGGTGGTGATATAACATCGGGAGTTACGTATGGTTATAATGTTATTGGAGGAACTGCTGTAGCAACAGACAATACCGGAAGCCAATCATGGAGTGTACTAGATATGGATGGTGACGGCTATTTGGATTTAGTTGTTACAGCCCAACTGCAAGGAGGAAATGTTACTTCGTTTTCACCCACCAGTTCTCAGTTTTGGAAAGTATATTCCGGCAATGGAAGTGGATTTTCAACATCCGCAACGAATTGGAGTTGTCCCAATGGAGGATTAATCAACAATGGTGTTACTTATGGTTATAACGCAATAGGAGGATTTGCTTTAACAACACATAATACAGGAAGTCAAACATGGAGTGTTGTTGATATGAATAATGATGCTAAACCTGATTTGGTCATAACCGCCCAACTCCAAGGCGGTATTGTTACTTCTTTTTCACCCTCTAGTAACCAATATTGGAAGGTGTATTTGAATACCGGTTCAGGGTTTTCACCCTCAACAACGAATTGGAACTGCCCAAATGGTGGTGATATAACATCGGGAGTTACGTATGGTTATAATGTTATTGGAGGAACTGCTGTAGCAACAGACAATACCGGAAGCCAATCATGGAGTGTAC
>JBJXGU010000158.1:0-10361 GCA_046160245.1 Bacteroidia bacterium | reverse complement strand
TTGGAAGATTAGAGTTAGAAGAATTATAATAGGTCCATGTTGTTCCATTGTAGTGACCTACGCCACCATTAAGAGCAGCATCACCATTAACAACCCATACATCATTATTACTTGCAATAGCAATTCCCTTTATCCTGTTCCATTGCAAAGTTGTGTTTGCAGGTGTGTGATGTTGCCATGTTAATCCATCGGCAGAAGTTGCCAACCCATAATCTGTTCCCACCCAAATTCTATCATTGTTATCAAACGCGATATTATTTATAATTTCACTTGGCAAATAGTTTTCAGCGTAAGTTCCCCAATTAGTAAAGGTAGTTCCATCAAAACGCGACAAACAACCCTGACTCCAAAACGGCATACGTCCTCCGGTCCACATATTGCCAAACCGGTCGCCACGTACAACAAAATGTTGTTCGCCTCCCACACCGGTGTTGTCGGCACGCAGGTAAGTCCAATTGGGATTAATGGTTGGGAATTGTGCTTGTGTTGTTTGCAATATAATTGCAAAAGCAAATAAAATGAATAGATGTTTTTTCATTGTTTTAATTTTTAATTAATTTGATTGTTTGTGAATTTTGGTTTGATTTTATTCTGCAGAAATAAATTCCGTTGTTCAATTCAGATAAATCAAGATTGATTTTATTTTTTCCTGATTGAATATTTTTTGCAGTAATTGACTTTGCTTCTCTTCCAACAACATCAAAAATTGAAATAGAAACATTTTTGGTTTCGTTTAAATTAAATTCAAGAGTTGTAGTTATGGAAAATGGATTTGGATAGGAAATAATATCAGCATTAGTTGCATATGCAATTGAATTAACACCTGTTGTTCCGCCCCCCTGCAAAGTATAATCTTTACAGTCAAATCCAAGCACACCGCCATTGTGGTAAACAGTTACACCTTGCGTAAAGGTGTTTATCCATAAATTACCAAGCGTGTCTAATTCGATGTCATCAATTTGTTCACTTGGTAAGTCGGAATTTGAAATAGTAAAAGTGGTCCAGGTTGTTCCGTTCAAAACAGAAATTCCGCCATTAATAAATCCGGCAGAACCAAATGAACTTACAAAAACAGAATCGTTTTGATTTATAGCAACCGATGAAACATGATTATCAGCAATTGCTGAATTGTTTTCATTCCATGTTGTCCAGTTAGTTCCGTCATATTTCCAAACGCCTTCATCGGTGGCAAGCCACATATTGTTTTGCGAGTCAAAGGCAATATCATTAACGGCAGTAATGGTTGTGCCTAATGAAGTTAAATTCATCAAGCTCCAAACTCCATTATCGTAAATAGCTATTTGCTGATAACCTCCGAAGTATGCTTTCCCGCTCGAGTCTGTACCAAAGCCATAAGAATCATACTGCAATGGAGAGTTGGTTAAGTCCCAGAATGACCATGCACCTGTTGTATTGTTATACATGTGTGTTCCATAATCTGAATAGAAAAACACATTTCCAAAACCATCTGCAAAACTTTCTTCAATCCAGCTTACATCCGAGTTGGATAAATTAAAAGTTTGCCATGCTGCGTAATCCTGATAATTTCCGTTTGGAATTTTTACAACAGTACCATCCGTTGAGTAATAGGCAAACCAAATATTTCCAAAGCTATCTTCACAAATAGAAGCACCAACAAATGACAAGCTTTGTGGTGAAGGATATAATCCCTGATTTGCCGGACCATAACTTTGCCACTTAGGACAATCAAAAATCTGAATACCGCCATTTCCGTTTGCTGCCCAAAAACGATTTTTTGAATCAACAAAAATATTGTAATTGTTATGCTCAGATAAGCCTGCACTGTAGCGCATATAATCTTTCCATTGTCCGCCTACAACGAACTTACTTACCGAAGATAAACCGGCTGCCCAATAGTTATCATCTTTATCAATAAACACATCTAAAATTGCATCTCCTGCAATATGTGTTGTCCAGTTTGTTCCATCAAAAATTATTACAGTATAGTTTGCTCCTCCTCCAAATAAAATAATTTTGTCATCCTTTAAATAAATATTGTATAAGACATAGCCTGTTAAAGCAGAAGTGTTTGTTTGATTAATATAAGTCCAGTTTATTCCATCAAAAACATTTACCTCGCTATAAAACGGGCCATGTGTTACAGCATATAAATTGTCGGCAGAATCTAAAGCAATATCATAAACCTCAGAGCCGGCAAGTCCTGAATTTGTTGATGTGTAATTGATAAAATTAAGCCCGTCAAATTTTGTTACGCTGTATTTACTATGAATCCATTTATTGTTTTGTGAATCAATAAGTATGTTGAAACATTCGTAGTTAGGCAGGTTAGAATTACCGGGAGTGTATATAGTCCAGTTAGTACCATCAAACTTTGCAATGCCGCCAACAGCCATATTTACTTCCTGAAAAGTTATCCAAACATTGTTTTGCGAATCAAAACTTACACTTCTGATATTGTCAGATGGTAATGGAGTATTTAATGTTGTGTATGTTATCCAAGAAGTTCCATCGTACTTGCTTAAGCCATCCCCAGTTGCCACCCACAATACATCATTACTATCTATTTTGGCATCATAAACCCATTCGCTCTGAATGTATCCCTCAAAATTACTCCAGCAGGTAAAAATAGTATCAGTGTGATTAAACCTCACAACACTTCCTTCGTGTTCAATACCACTTCGACCACCTGTCCAAATGTTTCCGAATCGGTCTCCTGTCACAAAATGATGCTCTTCTGCTGCAACACCTGTATTTGATGGACGGATGTATTTCCAATTTGGCGATTGAGCAAATGCAGTTGAATAACTTAAGATAGTAAATAAAAGTAAATTGATTTTTTTCATTGTTTTAATTTTTTATAAGTTTTACTGTTTGTGAATTTTGACTTGAATTGATTTTGCAGAAATAAATTCCATTGTTCAATTCAGTTAAATCAATGGTGATTTTATTTTTTCCTGATGGAAGATTTTTAGTTGGAATGTTTTTTATTTCTCTTCCTACTACATCATAAATTGAAATGGAAACATTTTTTGTTTCCGATAAATTAAATTCTAAAGTTGTTGTTGATTGAAATGGATTTGGATAAACAACAATGTTATTATCTTCAATAGAATTGTTTTCGTTTATTGCAGTAGCCGTTGTACACATTTGCAAACTCTTATCTAAACAACTATAACCAACAACACCGTTAGGATTAAAAATTGCAATTCCATTCCCAAATGTTGTAATCCAAATATTTCCAAGCGTATCTGCCGACAGGCGTCTTACTAACTGTTCAGGTAATCCTGAATTTGCGGTTGAATAGCTTAACCATGTTGTACCATCAAAAGAATGTAGTCCCTGGGGTACACCTGGAAATACAGCATCTTCTGCATGAATATACAATATACCATTTGCATCAAATACTATTGAATTTACCCAATCGCCAAACATAGGAGTGTTGGTGTGGTCGTATAAAGTCCAGGTGGTGTTATCGTATTTATACAAACCATGTTCGGTTGCAATCCATTTATTTGCTAAGCTGTCGAATGCAATATCAAGTACATTGCCTGATTGCATAGGTGTATTAAAAGAAGTATAAAATGTCCAGTTGGTTTGGTCAAATTTTGCAAGACCAGCTCCACCGCACACCCAAACATTATTTGAATCATCCACACGAATGGAATTAATTTCAAGAACACCTCCAATCTGCGAGATATTGAAGTTGTTTGTCCATGAGTTGGTAGCATGACTATATCTTGCCACCGTTGTACCAAGACTTGAACCTACCCAAACATTTCCTGTTTTATCAGCGCAAATGCGTGTAGTAAATCCTAAAGGAATTCCGGCAGTAACATTATCCCACACCACCCATGCGGCTGAGTTTTGCACATCACCATTTGGTATTTGCACCACGCCACCTGGCGAACCATCATACAGCATCCATATATCACCAAAGCTATCTTCGGTTACACCGCGCCCTGTGCCGGTATAATTAATTGGCTGCGGATAGTGATTGCGATTGTAAGGACTATAACTTTCCCAATTAGGACAATCGAACATGCTTATGCCACCATTGAGTGCGCTGCCAAACCATGCACGATTTCTACTGTCAATAAACACATCAAAATTTTGCATGGCAGGCAAACCGGTATTGAATTTATCATAGGTAGTCCAACTTGTGCCATCGTATTTTTCTAAGAAACCAATGCCACACATCCAAAATTTTCCATCGTAACCAATTCGCACATCATACACAGCTCCCGGTGCAATATGTGTTGTCCACGATGTGCCGTCATAAATAAAAGCTGAGGAAATGCCTCCAAGCGAACCAATTATTACTGTGTCACCATGTGCATCAACCTCTGCTAATTGCGCATTTCCTACTGGAGAATTTGTGTTGTTGATATGTGTCCATGTTCCGTTGTCATATACATCAACAGAAAAAACGGTTACTGCATATACTTTGTTAGTTACTTCATCCACTTCTACGTCTTTAACTCCATTGTTTACCGACAATCCAGAATTTGCAGAAGTAAAGAGAACCCAATTCGTACCATCAAATTTTATCAATCCTAAGTTGCAACCAATCCAAATATTATTTTGTGCATCCACATCAATGTCTTTAACCTCTTCTGAAGGCAGGTTTGAATTGGAAGATGTAAAAACTGTCCATGCTGTTCCATCGTATTTAGCAACACCACCATCGCCCGTTTGATTATTATAAAAAGTAATCCACACGTGATCGTTATGATCTACTACAATGCCTTCTACATAATCATTAGTTAAAGGAGAATTGGTGGAGTTCCACATTTGCCAGGTCGTACCATCATAATGCGCTACACCACCATGTAATCCAAAGTTTTGGTTTTCATCGCAACCCACCCACACGCCATCTTGACTATCAAAAGCAATTGCAGTGACAATGGAACCTGGAATAAATCCGTCGAAATTGCTCCAGTTTGTCCATGTAGTATCGTTAAATCGAACTAAGCTTCCCTGTGCATGAAAAGGAAGATATCCGCCTGTCCAAATATTACCGCAATGGTCGGCTTCAGTTACAAAAGAGTAGTCGCCACCAATACCTGTGTTGGTCGTTCTAAGATATTTCCAATTAGGATTATTTATTTGCGCTATTGCTGAAAGGCTTAGTAGACAGGAAATCAAGATGTAAAAAAATTTGTTCATTTTAGTTTTTAATTAGTTTGGTGACTTGTAAATTATGATTTGTTTGAAGTATACAGAAATAAATGCCATTTTGTAGATTGGAGAGATCGATAATGGATTTATTTTTTCCTGTAGTAAAGTTTTGCATGGATATATTTTCTACCAATCGCCCTGTAACATCAATTATTGAAAGCGAAGTGTTTTTTATTTCTTCGAGTTTGAATTCGATGGTGGTCGTATTCGTAAATGGATTGGGGTATATTTTTACTGCGTTATCGTTTTGTAAATGACTATTAATTGATGTTGTCATATTATCATAGTGAAATACAAACATGTTTCTTGATCCAATGGCGAATAGACTTCCATCACTAGCAATGTGGGTTGCCAAACCAGTTCCTGCATAAATGTTGGGAGTACTCACCCAATTTTGAACCCCTGTATTACTGTATTGAACTATGGGCATTTGATTGAAAGAGGGGCTTGATGGGTTAGGTGTTGGACCCCCAACCCCCGTTACTATAACCTCGCCGTTTGGTTTGGCTAAAACATAATGTGGGTATTCATCGCTTACAGTAGGATTAATAGGTACCGAATATGGTGAAGACCAAAGCAATATTCCGTTAGTATCTGTTTGAAATGTTTCCCATTTAATTCCGTTTGCATTTCCATAGCCTATTGCACTAATTCGATGATTTACATAAGTCATTCGAGTTGCAAAATTGTATCCTCCAAAATCATAATGGTTTGTCCACAATAAATTGCCTGTCGAGCTAAATTTCGTAAGTTTTGCATCATAATCCCAAGTGATAGGACTTAACATATAATAAAGACTTCCTAAAACATAAACGTTTTCATTCTCATCAAATTCTACATCAGCAGCAAGAGTGCCAACAGCATTTGCTGTCTAAAGCAATGTTCCAGCGGTATCCCAAACAAATACAGGAGAAATATTTGGTGTTCCACTACTTGTTGCTAATGCAATTTTATTATTTTTAATGCGGATACCATTAAAATTTTTGGGAGCATTAACAGTACTTGAATTGGTGAAGATTAAATTCCCATTTGCATCTAATTTAAATAATGTGGCACCATTGGTTATTGCAGTTCCAATATACAAATTACCACTAGCATCAACAACACTTCTGCAATCAAAGGATGTTGTACTATTGATTAGGATCGATATTGGAATTACTGTTCTCCATAGTAAGACACCTGTTGGACTATATTTTATTGCTACAATTGCATTAGGATAGTCATAAGAACTACCAAGGGAATACTGATTGCCAACTACAAGAATATTATTATTAGCATCGCAATTAATCCAGTTTGGTTTTTCATAGATGCTTTGTATCCCTGATGAATCTTGAACTTCCCAAAGTAGTGTTCCCGTTATATCGTATTTGCGAGTAAACATTCGATAACTTTGCAAGTAGCCCGTCACAATAATATTGTCAAGCGAGTCAACAGCGCTCATAACAGATTGTTTTTGATCGAAACTAGCATTTTGCTCCCAATCAAAAGTGAATTGTGCTAATGAATCGGGTGTATTCAATATCATGATACAATAAAGAAATGTTATAACTTGTTTCATCTTTTTATTAGTTTAATAGTTTGTAAATTTGCGTTTAAGTTTATTTTACAGAAATAAATTCCGCTGTTTAGGTCTGATAAATCTATTGAGATTGAGTTTTTACCTGCGCTATAATTTTGTGCTGTTATATTTTTTACATTCCTTCCTATTACATCAAATATTTCAACTGAAACATTTATGTTTTCAGATAAACTGAATTCTAAAGTTGTGATTGATGAAAGCGGATTTGGATATGCCATTAATACAAGAGGTTCAATTTCATGATTTGTGTTCGATGAGGTTACTATAGATGTATTGTCAAAAAACTTAACCATTACCATTTTATAATTAACTGAGCTTTGCGCATGTAATGTGTCTTCGCATTCAGAAATGGTTAATGTATCATAGGGAAATGCATATGCCAATCCACCACCTCCTGTTCCAAAAAAAGTGGAGTCTATTCCTAAAGCCAATCTTTTAAGCACTCTCGCTTCCTGAAGTTGTTTAGTCAGGATAACATTTCCGTTAGGATCGTACTTTATAATTCCTCCATGATAACGATCAATACTGTCGGTACCAAAAACAAAGTAGCGAGAGGTTTGGTAACCTGTTATGGCAGCAAATGTAGAGTTACCCCATTCATCAGTTATTAAGTCACTTACGAAATCATTTTCCGGACTTGATCCGAACCTCAACCATTGTTCATTTCCATTTGCATCATATTTTAAAAGGTAAACATCTCCCCAACCCCAGTAGCTTGCATCATGTGGATGAATGAAAGACAAACTTCCAAATCGTGTAGTATCGCCATTACCATTGGCAATAGAATAGATATTATCGAGTTTATCCAATTCAATTTCGGTCAAACATTTTTCGTGCGTTGGCCAAACTCCACTACCAGACGTGGGAATATGTGTGTAGCCACTTCTTGCCCATTGGGCAGTAAGTGTATTGTTCATCTTTATGATGAATGAATTTGTAGCATCTGGAATGATTGGTAAGTTGAAGCCGTCTACGTTTAGAGATGAATTCAAGTGTTGTCCTACTAAATATACATTGTTGGAATATTTTGACACTTCTATGCCATATACTTCATTGGTTGAATTGGGGTCTAGAAATTCGGCTTGAAGTACATTTCCATTTAAATCCAGTTTTGTGATAATGCCATTTTGAGGTTGGGTGCTTGTAAGATTGAAGGTGCCAAAACTTATTGTTCCAAAGTTCATGATTCCACATGCGAACAAGTTTCCGTTCGCAATTGACATATCAGTAAAGCTAACTGATGTAGTACTGGTTTTTGGAATGTATTGGCACCAAACATTATTTCCTGAGCTGTCATATTTTGCAATGTAACCGCTACCAACAGGATACCAATTCGGCGCTAAATAAACACTGTCATCAACACTAAAAATTCCACATATATAAACATTTCCTAAACTATCACATTCCATTCTGCTAGATGACATAATAGAATTGATGGTTGTGCCCTTTGCTTTTGCAGTCCAAATACGGAGGCCATTTGAATTATATTTATTTATGTAAAATCTATTCGAGTTCATTTCAATAACCGTGTCCATAGTAAACCAATTGCCACTGAAATAGCCTGAGTTGTATGAATTACCAAAAGGATCAGCACAAACTGCATCGCCAAATACATTACCACCTAATAAGTTTATTCCATCGGTATAGCCGCATGTATGTCTTAGCCATACTGCATTGCAATTGGTTTGCGCTTGAAGTGATGAGAAGGCAAGAAAAAGTATTGAAAGGAGAAACTTGCTTTTCATATTTTAATTTTTAATAAGTTTAACTGTTTGTTGGCTTCCATTGGAAATTATTTTGCAAAAGTAAATTCCCCTATTAAGTTCTGATAAATCTATGATGGCTTTGTTTTCTCCTGCTGGGAGAATTCCTAATGGAATTATTTTTACTGTTCTTCCAAGTACATCAAGTAGAGAAAGAGATGTATTTTTGATTGATGGTAAGTTAAAGGTTATCGTAGTTGTAGATTGGAGAGGATTGGGTGAAGTAGTAATTTCATTTTCATTTAAAGAAGAGGGAGAATCAATACTTGTTGTACCTCCACCTTGCAGCGTTTTGTCAATACATTCAAAACCTAAAACGCCATTGGGATTGTAAACATTTATTCCCTCTCCGGCAGTGACTATCCAAAGATTTCCTAAGGTGTCAATGTCTAAATCTTTTACGTACTTCTCAGAAATTGGTGATGTGCCTTGAAGAAATGTGGTGAACACATTTCCTGTTCCATTGAAATAAGAAATCCCTCCATAATAAGGAAAGTTCACCGACTCCTCTGCACTTGCATAAATGGTGTTGGTAGTGTTATCAATTTTAATGTTTGTAACATTAGTTGCTGCAATGTTTGAATTGGTAATGTCCCATTGCGTCCATGTTGTACCATCGTATTTCCATAATCCTTCCAATGTGGCAAGCCATAAATTGTTGTTGGCATCAAATTCAATATCAGAGATGTGGGTAATCCCAACAGTAGTTAAATCCCAGGTACTCCATATACCATTGTCATAAATATCAATTCCTCCAATATGACATACATACATTTTTCCTCCTGAATGAGCTGCAAGGCATGTTGGCCACGCTGTTATTCCGTTAGTAATATCATAATGTGTCCATGTATTTGTATTTTTATCATACACAAATGTATTGTTCGTGTAGTCTGCTATGAAAAACACCTTTCCGCTATCATTTGCTGCAATTTCTTTAGGTGCCTGAAACCATGGATGTGCATTAGTTTTATCCCATAACACCCAAGAAGCATAGTTTTTGTAATTACCATTGGGGACTTGAACAGCAAAACCATCAGAACCTTCATATGAAAACCAAATATCACCATCTGGAGTTTCTGTAATATAAGAACCCAAGTAACTTTGTGTTTGTGGAATTGGAAAGTGTCCTTCATTTAATATTCCATAAATTTCCCAATTCGGACATTCTAAAACGTGAATACCACCATTACCATTGGCAATCCATTTGTTGTTTTTACTATCAATGAAAATATCTTCATTAAAATTTTCGGATAGTCCAGTGTTAAAACATGTATATTTTATCCATTGTGTCCCATCAAACTTTCTAACTGAATTTGCTCCGGCAGTCCAAAAATTTCCGTTAACATCAATATAACAACTTAAAATAAAATCGTTAGTCCAATTCCATGTCCAGTTAGTTCCGTCAAACATCATTACGCGTGAGGAGTTAGTGGTTTCACATAAAATAATTTTGTTGCCTTGTATATACATGCTTTTTGCATCAAAATTTGCAACTGGCCATGTTGTATTATTTATATATGTCCAGTTGGTTCCATCAAAAATATCAATGTTAGTACCGTTGCAAACCCAAACTCTGTTTAATGAATCAATCATTACTTCACGTGGTCCACCAGACGATAAACCACTGTTGCCGGGATTAAATTGTATCCAGTTCAATCCATCATATTTAATTAATCCAAGGTTACAGGTAATCCACTTATTGTTGTTTTGGTCAATAGCAATATCTGTAAGCTGTTCTGTTGGAAGATTAGAGTTAGAAGAATTATAATAGGTCCATGTTGTTCCATTGTAGTGACCTACGCCACCATTAAGAGCAGCATCACCATTAACAACCCATACATCATTATTACTTGCAATAG
>JBJXGU010000157.1:0-11099 GCA_046160245.1 Bacteroidia bacterium | reverse complement strand
ACAACAAATTTTAGTAATGCATAATTTGACTGGACAGGATGTGATTTTACGACACGAAGCCACCTCTTTTGAATTTACGATTATTCACTCCTCTTCTGTAAATCCATCTCCCAAAAAAGACAACTTTCATCTACCTGCTTATGGAAGTTTGATGGTGGATGTGAAAATCTAGATATTTAAATTAATCGACAGCAATTAAAATCAAATTTTCCTCTTGCAAGATTCTCGATGGCATATAGATAATTGAAAAAATCCAAATCAACGAAAACGAATAAACCTTGATGTGCGACCCCGCTGGGGTCGGGATATTCTCAGCCAAATCTTCCTAATAAGTTTAAATCCCGCTGGGATTTTTTTCTCCTTCAAACAGATATCCTAATTACAATAAAAAGAAAATTTTCGTAAATCTATCAAAGGGGGTTTCATATTGCACAAAATGGGATTATCTTTGCACCCTTCTAAAAATACGATGAATATTAAAATTACGCTACCCGATCAATCTGTTCGTGAATTTCCAAAAGGAAGTTCGCCCATGGATGTGGCCAAATCCATCTCTGAAGGATTGGCGAGAAATGTATTGGCGGCGAAGGTGGATGGAGAGATCCAAGACCTGAACCGACCCCTTGAACAAGATGCTCAAGTGACCTTGTTGACGTGGAACGATGCAGATGGAAAAAATACGATGTGGCATTCATCGGCTCATTTGATGGCTGAAGCTTTGGAATTTTATTACCCAACTATTAAGTTTTGGGTGGGTCCGCCCGTAGAAAATGGTTTTTACTACGACGTAGATTTCGGAGGAATTGCTTTTTCTGCTGATGATCTAAAGAAGATTGAAGATAAAATGGCTGAGCTTGCCAAGCAAGGCAATGCTTATGTTCGCAAAGAGATGAGCAAGGCCGATGCGATTCAATATTTCACAGAGCGTAACGACCCATATAAACTCGATTTATTAAGCAACCTCGAAGACGGAAAAATCACCTTTTATACTCAGGGGAATTTTACAGATTTATGTAGAGGTCCGCACATTCCCAATACCGGTTACATCAAAGCCATTAAGCTGACCAATGTTGCCGGAGCCTATTGGAAAAACGATTCGAATAATCCCATGCTCACCCGAATTTACGGAATTACGTTCCCTAAGAAATCGGAGTTGGAGGCCTATATCACCATGGTGGAAGAAGCCAAAAAGCGTGATCACCGTAAGATTGGAAAGGAAATGGAAATTTTCACTTTCGATGATGATGTAGGTCCGGGCTTGCCTTTGTGGTTGCCTAATGGCGGTGTTTTGATTGAAGAATTGGAGCGTTTGGCAAAAAAGACCGAGGCGATGGCTGGATATAAACGTGTTCGCACGCCACATTTGGCGAAGGAAAGTATGTATCTCACCAGCGGACATCTTCCCTATTACGCGGAAAGTATGTACCCTCCCATGGAATTTGATGGAGAGAAATATTATTTGAAAGCGATGAATTGCCCGCATCACCATAAAATTTTTAAAGAGCTGAATTTGAGTTATCGTGATTTGCCACTTCGTTTGGCGGAATACGGAACTTGTTATCGTTACGAGCAAAGTGGTGAGTTGTTTGGGTTGATGCGTGTGCGACAACTTCAGATGAACGATGCGCATATTTATTGCACCAAGGAGCAATTTGCAGATGAGTTCAATGCAGTGAATGATATGTACCTCAAGTATTTCCGAATTTTCGGAATTGAAAAATACGTGATGCGTTTCTCTACACACGAACCGAGCAAATTAGGTCAGAAATACGTTGACAATCCGGCTTTGTGGTTAGAGACGGAGGACATGGTGAGAAATGTGTTGATTGAGTCGAAAATCCCATACATTGAGGTTGCTGACGAAGGTGCCTTCTACGGTCCGAAGATTGATGTTCAAGTTTGGAGTGCTATAGGACGCGAGTTCACGCTGGCAACCAATCAAGTAGACTTCGCAGTGCCGGCTCGATTTGGGCTTACTTTCCGTAATGCTAAAAACGAAATGGAGACGCCCATCTGCATTCATCGTGCTCCGCTGGGAACCCATGAACGCTTTATTGGCTTCCTGATTGAGCATTATGCGGGTAATTTCCCCCTTTGGCTAGCCCCAGAACAGATCGCCATTTTGCCCATTTCCGATAAATTCAACGGATACGCAAAAAAAGTTTTACAAGTCCTGATAAATTCCGATCTTCGCGGGCTCGTTGACGATCGTGACGAAAAAATTGGCAAGAAGATTCGCGACGCTGAGATGAAAAAGATTCCTTACATGCTGATTATCGGCGAGAAGGAAGAACAGGAAAACTCGGTATCGGTACGCCAGCATGGAAAAGGGGATCAAGGATCCTTATCGTTGCAGGAGTTTGTCGACAAATTACAAGCAGAAATAAAAGCACTCTTGAGTGTTTAGATATAAATTAAACTAACAAATAAAAGGAGGCCACATAGCAACTTTTCCTTACAAACCCGGATTCGGTAGAGGTCGGGGACCTTTAAAAAAAGAAGCGGAACACCGCATCAACGACAAAATTAAAGCTACGCATGTGCGCCTAGTAGGTGATACAGGTGAGCCACAAGTTTTGGCCATTGACGAAGCACTCAAGATGGCTGCCGATGCAGGTCTTGACTTGGTAGAAATTGCAGCACAAGCGGATCCTCCCGTTTGTAAAATTGTAGACTATCAAAAGTTTCTGTACGAGCGCAAGAAAAAGGAAAAGGAAACAAAGGCCAAGGCCAGCAAGCAAATCTTGAAAGAGATTCGTTTCGGTCCCAATACAGACGAGCATGATTTCAACTTCAAAGTGAAGCATGCTCAAAAATTCTTAGAAGAAGGTGCTAAAGTGAAAGCTTATGTACATTTCAGAGGAAGAGCGATTGCATACAAAGCACGTGGTGAGATTATCCTCCTAAAATTTGCACAAGCGCTAGAAGATGTGGGCAAAGTGGAGATGTTACCCAAGTTAGAAGGAAACAGGATGTTCTTACATCTGGCTCCATTACCGAATAAAAAACCAAGTAAACCGAACAAACCTGCTGATGAGAAGGCAGCAGACCGGCCAAATGCAAAGAAAAGTCCAGTAGACGCAGCTCCTAAAAAGAGCGCTGATATTCCTTTCCCAGAGCAAATAGCTGACGAATCGGAAAATAATAACGAAGCATAAAATAATTGTCATGCCGAAAATGAAAACCAACTCCAGTGCAAAAAAGCGATTCAAGCTTACAGGCACAGGAAAAATTAAGCGTAAGCATGCTTTCAAAAGTCACATCTTAACCAAGAAGTCGACGAAAGCAAAACGCGCATTAACCGCTACTGGTACTGTCCATGAAACCGACACGTACAGAGTAAAGAGAATGTTAGGAATCGCATAGTCGATCCAACTAACTTCTACAACTAATTCTAACCCGGTACTTAGCTTCAAGATCCTCCTAAAACAGGACGCTAACGCCAAAAAAACGAAAACAACATGCCACGTTCAGTCAATCACGTAGCGGCTAGAGCAAGAAGAAAGAAAGTTCTTAAGCTCGCCAAGGGTAATTTCGGTTCCCGCAAAAACGTATGGACAGTTGCCAAAAACACTGTCGAAAAAGGTCTCCAATATGCTTACCGCGATCGTAAGACCAAGAAGCGCACCTTCCGCGCACTTTGGATTCAACGTATCAACGCAGCAGCTCGTATTCACGGAATGTCTTACTCTCAATTCATGGGTAAAATTCACGCTGGAAATGTCGACATCAACCGCAAGGTGCTTGCCGATTTAGCAATGAATAATCCTGCAGCTTTCGAAGCGATATTGAACTCTGTAAAATAAAATTAAATACCTTCTCGGATTTAAAAAAAGGAACCTTCGGGTTCCTTTTTTTATTAGTGTCGCTCGTTGATGGGATACGAATTACGAATCGATACGAATGTACGTCGCGAGGCTTCGCGATACGAATCTAACGAATACGCTAATTCGCTAATTCGCTGTGCTTGCGCAACGAGAAAATGAAAGGTAGAAATTTAGTTTTTCAGACTATTCCTCCAATTTACCTCCCGATAGCTATCGGGATTACCAATCCGCCTCCCGATAACCATCGGGATCACCAATTTTCCTATTTTTGAAATTATGTTGACGCTTATTCCTCGCTATTTACTCCTCCTACTTTTTGTTTTGGGATTTGGGCTTTTGGCTTATTACAATGTTTTGATGGACGACGACCTTGTGATGCTTCGTGGTGTAGAAGCTCACGGCATTGTAGGTGCTACCATTGATCACTACGACAGTTGGAATACACGTTGGATGTCATTTTTCTTTCTGCATACCTGGATGAGCTTTTGGACCGAAGACAGCTCGCCCCTACTCTATCATCTTTTTACATTGGGGAGTTTATTTTTTGTCTCCGATTTGTTTCTTCGTTCAATGCAAGCAAAAAAAAGCTTGAATGCATTTACTTCCACGAGTGATCGAATTTTAAAATCGGGATTATTTACGGCGGCCATTATTATATCCACCTTTCACATTGGCGACACTTGGTTTTGGGTGAATACTTCTACCATGTACGGTTGGAACCTCATTGCATTATTGGGTGCTATGAGCATATGTCCCGTTCGACTTCGCTCAGGGCAAGTATATCGCCCAATACCCAATAAGTTTATTCAAGACAGTCTCATTACCTTCCTCGGGCTTTATGTGGGTGGTGCTGCTGAGCCGGCTGTGGTTTGTTTGTTAATTATTTTAATTGGTGTACTTTACTTTAAAAGCGATCGAACGCAGGAATACCGGAACCACATCATCAATTTTCTCATAGGCATGGGCGTTAGTTTTGGCATTGCGTTGTCGGGCGATGGACACAGCAAACGCGAAGCTGCTCTGCCCGACCTCAGTATTGTGGATTGGCTTATCCACAGTGGATACTTCAGTATTAAAATTGCTTTTATTCATTCTCCGTTGCGAATTTTGTTAGTGTTGACATTGCTCTACCCAATTTTCTCAAACAACAGCAACACACCTAAACTCTCAGTGGGCAAAGGAACCTTATATGCGGTTATGACCTGGCTTTTTGTAGTGGTGCTGCACACCTACTTCATCACTTATGTGATGGGAGATTATGGTCCACCGAGGGCTTGGAGCTTTATTAGTTTTATGAGCGTGATGCTTCTTGCCTGGTGGTTATTTAATTACGCGAATAAAATTCCGACTGTGGCTGTACAAATTTCCACTTGGGGCTCAGTATTTATAATTGGCTATGTAGTGTACACTCAAATGATAGTATTACCACAGTATTCAACCTATGTGAAAAAGGTGAAGACGAAAGAAATATTGTTTGATGCGAAGGAGGTGCTGAGGTCGGGGTTATTGCATCGGCTTAGCCAAGAAGTCAGTACGAAGTAATGTACTTCTTGGATGAGTTTTTATTGAGGAGTAGGGAGATAAGGTAGGATTGAATTAATTATTTCAGTTAAAGAAAATGAAATTCACAACCATGAAATACATCATTCTACTCGGATTCCTTTTCCTTTCTTACCAACCCGCCAAAGCACAAAAAGAAGGACAACCATTAGCGGATTCGCTTGAGTAGGTATTAAAATATGTGGATGTTGGTACAAACGTTAAATTTACAGATTTTTGAAAATAGATTGCATAAGCAAATACACACCAACCTACATGACCATTACAAGCAACCTTTTTAACGCCATGCGTGTAAATGATATCGAATCCATTTGGAGAGACTTCTACATGTAGAATAAAGGCTCCAACAATGATAGTTCTCGTTTACAAATTTCAAGGACATTAGGAATTTAAGGCTTGATGGGCTAAAAAACACCTAAAGAAGTCTTTTCTGATAGTATTTCTATAAAGTAAAATATTTACTCTATCTTTGTTAAACTTCTGTATGAAATCTATCATAGCTCCATTCTTTTTATGTTTATTTCTTGCAGTACTCCTGCTCCCTAGCTCAATAGTTCTATCTAAAATCAATCCTGATTTAACATCCTCTACTAACAGCACCATTCCTTTTGACCTTCCCGAAAATGATGCAAGTTCTGAATCAAAAGAACCATCAAAGGGAAAGGAATTACGCTCAGCATGGGATGATTTTATAGAAAATCAAATATTGTTAAAAATACAATTACTTTATACTCATATTGCTTTTCTTAAAGACGATATTTTTGTTTCCTCAGCCTTTACAAATATTCTCTCTCCACCACCTAAGGTTTAGTTTTTCATTCCTGTTTTCTTGGTTTCCAAATTCATAGTTTAAGTTACTGGAGTTTCTGGCTATTGCCGGATTGCTTTGTTGTATTAAACTGACAACTACATCGAGGAAACAAAAATTCTAAATCTATTTACACTCCTATCACTCTATCAATTAAAAATATTACATGAAAAATAACGAAGAAACATTAATAGGAAGGTTAATCCACTTCTCCAATCCTTTTGATAAACGCTATGAAGATTTAACCAAGGGAAATGTAGCTGGTAATGTAATTAAAGACCTTACTGCAGGATTGATTGTAGCCATGGTTGCCATTCCGATGGCCATGGGTTTTGCAATGGCTTCCGGCTTACGACCAGAACAAGGAATTGTTGGAGGGGCTGTAGCGGGGCTACTTGGCGCTTTATTCGGTGGCTCCAAATATCAGGTGTATGGCCCAACCGCCGCGTTTATTCCCATTATCGGTGGATTGATGGCAACTTATAATCACGGATTCTTAATTCTCGCATCTATTATTGCAGGGGTTCTCTTGATGATTAGCGGTCTTGCAAAATTTGGAAAGGTAATAGCAAAAGTCCCGAATTCCATTGTTGTTGGATTCACTGCCGGCATCGCTGTGGTCATCGCCTTCTCGCAAATGGGAGAAGTGCTGGGCTACAAAAGTAAATTAGGCTACGGATTAACTGAACAAATAACAAACATTTTCAAATATATAAGTGAGTTTAATGTGTATGCTTTAATCATTGCCATCGTAACTTTTATTATGTGCAGAGTAGCAAAAAAGGTCAGCCCCTTTTTACCTGGACCCTTACTTGGTTTAGCATTTGGATTTATCGCTGCAAAAACATTTTGGTCGGACCAAGGCATGATCTTAATAAAAGATAAATTCGGTGCCATCCCAACCGATTTTTTTGTTTTTACAATGCCTGCTCTCCCGGAAACATGGAATGCCCAAATTATTTTTGATTTAGTGTATTATGTTATTGCAATTTATTTTGTTGCAGCAGTAGAAAGTTTGCTTTGCTCGCGAATGGCTGACCGCCTTGCAAACAACAAAGGCACTCCATTTAATCCGAACAAGGAATTTTGGGGTCAGGGAATAGTAAATATTTTTACTCCCCTGTTTAATGGGTTTCCACACACTGGTGCTTTAGCAAGAACAGCGGTAAGTATAAAACTCGGTGCCATTTCGCCTGTAGCTGGAATGGCGAAATTTACTTTTAAGCTCTTAATGGCGGCCTTTCTTGCTGTTTATCTGGAATCTGTTCCAATGGCTTGTATTGGCGGAATTTTACTATATGTTGCAACCAACATGGTAAAAATGGATGAATTGAAAGAAATCTTTTCAATGAAAAGTAATGTTCATTTGATGTTGATGATTTACACGGCTGTTATGCTTCCCTTTTTCGGTTTTCTGACGGCTGTATTGAGTGCCATTGGAATTTACATCGTATTAAATTACATGAGCGATCATCATTTAATCAAAAAAATGGATGAGGCAGACCATATTTCAAAAGCTTTCAATTACATGAAAGGTAAGAAAAACAATACAGATAAATTTGATTAAACGAAAGCAATAAAAACACTAACCCAAGAAATGCAAACTGCCATTACACCTACTATGGGATAAGAAGTATTGATGGGTAGTGATAAGCGGTTTGTATATAACCTGAGAACAATCCTAGATCTATTATAGCTCGCGAATAAAACATTTGACGGGCAATACCTCTTGGCGATAATTCTCAGTTTCATCGTTAGCAGAACCTCTTCCGAACTGATAGCTGACCAAGGATTTTAAGATGTGTTTTTTGTTTATTCTTCATCGTAGGTCCTGTTCAGCAGAATACAAGCCATATTTTTGCTAGCAACTACTCTATTCCATGGATCGCTCTGTCCTAAACCAACTTATGTATATTTGCTTTTGCTCCGGTTCCTGGGGATAACGTTATTGCTAATGCAACAACCGCCAAAACCAGAAAAGAAATCCAAAAAAAAAGACGAGAAATGCTTATAAATAAAAAAATCACCTTTCAAGCAGTATGGCTGTTCGGAAGAAAAAACATTCTGCAAACACTATTTCTCAGTTCAAGCGTTGTTGTACTTTACCATTTTTTAGACCTTAAAATAATTGCCATACCCTTTTTGCCAGTAGCTTCAATTGGTACTGCCGTGGCCTTTTATGTAGGCTTCAAAAACAACCAGGCCTATGATAGACTTTGGGAAGCAAGACGTTTGTGGGGCGGTATTACAAACACCAGTCGTACTTTGTCGGCCTCTTTTATTTCACTGGTAGACGATAAAACAAAGCAAAAAGCATTTCTTTACCGACATATTGCATATATTAATATTCTGCGGTTACAATTACGCAAAACTATTCCCTGGGCCACAAATAAAGAAGATTATCATAAACAAGCTGTATCTGCATCGGAAGAGATAAAAGAATTTGATATAGCCATAAAAGATCTTTTTGTTAAATTAGATAAATCAGAAATATTCGAAAAGATAAAACATAGAGGTAATATTGCAAATCATACCTTGAAGTATCAGTTTGAAGTAATAACCAAATTGAAAAGAGAAAAAATAATTGACGACTTTGAACACAGTGACTTGACTAAATTATTAGCTGAATTATTTAATTTACAAGGCGGATGCGAACGTATAAAAACTACACCCTTGTTCCGTCAATACAGCTTGTTTAGCCGAATTTTTGTGCAACTGTTTATCTTCCTGTTACCTTTCGCCTTACTCACCGAAATGAGCAAATTTGGAGCGTATGGGATATGGCTTGTAATCCCTTTTTCTGTTCTTATTTCCTGGGTATTTATGACCATGGAACAAATCGGTGAAGCAAGTGAAAACCCATTTGACAATGGTTCTACAGATATACCCATTTCCTCTATTTGCAGAAATATTGAAATAGATATATTAGAAATGCTAAACGAAACAAACCTCCCTCCCAAAATAGAACCCTTCAACGATGTTTTACTTTAATTTCATTAGCCGAAGCTTTAGCGAAGGTTAATTTCGTAAGCCGAAGCTTTAGCGAAGGTTAATTTCGTTAGCCGAAGTATTGGCGAAGGTTAATTTTGTGGAAATGGTTTCATAGTATGAGTAGCACTTCCTAGAGCTGTTTAAATGCTTTAGGATTGGGTTTTCAATAGCCAGTTCGAAACTCCAACCTCTAACTCTAATTCGCAGTAGCATCAATTTAAGAGAATAATACTATCTTGTTTATCTTGATATTTGTATTAACATGAAAAAAACCACAAGAATTAATTGAGGAGAAAATAACTTTTGAAACATTCTTTAAAAGAGCAAAATTAAATCCAAATGCTTATCTTATATAAGGCGTCATTTGTGGTTATCGGATTGAAGAGATTGAAAACCCAATAACCAAACAAACCAGGTATTTGGATAAATTGGTGGATGAACTGGCGAAAGGCCGAAAGATGGAAAAGATTTTAAAAATTGCTTAATAGAAAGTGATAGTATCGAATATTGCGTCAAGCACTTCAAATTCCTCCCCCCCTCATTAATTTAGTGGTATCACGAAAAATTTGATTTTTATCATAGCTTTTACAAAACTCTCCATTTTTTAAAGGTTAATTAAGCCCGTTCAAATCCTGATTCACCTTGTTCGGGAAAAATTAATTAGTAGATTTTACAGTAAAGGTATCTTTATTACTATGAAAAGCATATCATCAAAAATGCTGATTAAAATCAGGATAAGTTAAATTAAATAATTCTACTTTACAAGGACAAATAAACACGTATTGAATCACACGTCAATAAAAGTAAGAATCATGTAACTCTACACAAGAATTATACAATATTAAAGCGAAACAAATTCTATACTTTTAAAAAAAGTAATTCCAAAACTATAATTATTCTTTTAAAATAATATAATAATGAAAAATCACATCCATCAACTGATCATCTTCCTTTTTATTTCTGTTTCAACTTTTTCAGGATGTAAAAAAGACGACAATTCTCCATCATTAAGTTCAACGTCTGTGTTAAATAGCATTCTTCAACAAGGCAATTGGAGAATTACCAATTTCAACGACAGCGGCAACGAGGAGACCAATCATTTCACGGGTTATTCGTTTCATTTTAATTCAAATGGAACGGTTGTCGCCACCAATAGTGGAAGTTCTGAAAACGGTACTTGGAGTAGTATTCACAATGATAGCAAATTGAAACTGGTGTTATTGTTTGGTGCTATTCCATTTGATGATTTGAATGACGACTGGCATGTTATCCAGCAAAATTCTTCCATCATTAAATTGGAAGATGTGAGTGGTGGTGGCAGCGGAACCGACTATCTCACTTTTGAAAAAATATAATCTAATTAAAAACTTAATCCATGAAAAAACTTCTTCTTACATTGTTAGTTATCACAATTAGCACTCAATCAACACAAGCTCAATTCCCCGTTGTAAATCCCAATTGGACATACCTACGTGCCGACAATACCGGTATTGGTGGCGAGCAACATTTTGTGGTACGTGGCGACCGTTTTGGTAATATGTGGACAGGAGGACGCATGCCGTTTTGGAGTCAGGGTTGCGTAACACGTTTTGATGGAACCACTTTTACCAATTGGGGAACGTATGCTGAAAACTATTTGCCAAGTGAAATCATAAATAATATCGCATTTGATAACAATGATAGAATTTGGGTGGGAACAGATTATGGGTTAGCAACTTCTGCCGATGGATTAACATGGCAACATCACACACCTGCAAACACAACTTTGCAATGGAACAGGATAAAAGGAATTGCTATTGCAAGTAATAATGATGTATGGGTTGTTAATGGTGATGCTGCTCTTAATGGTGGCGTAGGTCACTACAATGGAACAACATGGACCTATTATAATTCTTCTAACTCTAATCTTCCAA
>JBJXGU010000156.1:0-3867 GCA_046160245.1 Bacteroidia bacterium | reverse complement strand
TAAGCCAAGAGGGTTTTTAAGCCACTTTTCTGTTAGATATGCTCGTGAATTGTTAGCTCAATATATGTACACGAATATTAAAACAAGAGTTCGTAATCCTGATTTTCAATTCAATAAAACGCCTGTTTTTGAAGATGCAAGAATTATTGATATGTACAATGAAGCCATACAAGATGGGTTGCCATTAGACCAAAGAAGATGGGCTCACGAATTTGGGCACTTTGATGGTGATGAGATGAAATTTGTAGAAACTGAATTTAAAAATATCAATAGGCTAAAAGCCGACCTTGATGAAATGGCAAGACTTAAAGCATTACAACAATGAAAGATGAACAACTTATAAAAAACCTCATTAAACAAGGGGAAAGCAATCAGCTTGAATTTAAAGAGGTGGTTAGCAAAGAAGATATAGCTAAATCACTTTGTGCATTTTTAAATGCAAAAGGTGGTATTGTTCTTATTGGTGTTCAAGATGACGGTAAAATAATTGGTGTAAATGATACTGAAAGGTATGAAGCAGAATTAAAAAATTATTTGGTTAAATCAATAATCCCTGAAGCACCCATCACTATTACAACTGAAACAATTGGTACAAAAAAAGTTCTTTTAGCCAAAGTTTGGAATGGTTCTAAACCTCCTTATGTTTTTGAGGGAACCATCTATTACAGAAAAGGAGTTCATACCGACAAAGCCACGCCAAATGATGTTTCTAAACTTATTGTTGAACGCCAAAAAACAGAATTGCATTGGGAACGCCAATCAGCTTTAGGAATTGATTTAGATGATTTAGACGAATTGGAAATTCGCAAAACATTGAAAGACTTGGCTCAATATCAAAGAGGTAAAGTATTTACTGAAAAAGAAATTGAAGAATTTTTAACTTACTATGGTTTATATCAAAATGGAAATTTAACCAATGCAGCGGTAGTTCTTTTTGCAAAAGAGCCAACTCGCTATTTGCCTCAATGCCGTGTTAGGATTACTGTTTTTAAAGGCACTAAATCTTCTGATAGTTATATTCACGATAGAATTTTAGAAGGAAATCTTTTTAGAAATATTGATGAAATTCTTCAATTTTTTGAAGTTAATATTGCCACAAAAAGTAAATTTTCTGATAAGAAATGGTTGAGAGAAGATAAAACATATCCAAAATTAGCTTTGCGTGAAGGGTTAATGAATGCAATCATTCACAGAGATTATTCTAATGTTTCTGGTACTGTTAATGTAGCCTTCTATCCAGACCATTTAGAAATAACTAATTCAGGTGAATTGTTTGGAGGTTATTCACCTAACGACCTTACAAAAAATCATTTATCCATACCTCGTAATCCCGATATAGCCCACATCTGTTTCCTAAGACAAATGATTGAAAAGATTGGCAGAGGCACCGTGTTAATGATAGAAGATTGTGAGAGTAAAGGTTATCCAAAACCAAAATGGGAAAGTAAGTTAGGAGCTACTATTCTTACTTTTCCTGATATTACTGTAACAGCCAAAACAGATGATGCTGTAAGTGATGCTGTAAATGATGCTGTAAATGATGCTGTAAATGATGCTGTAAAAAAAGGTTTAATTGATGCTGTAAGTGATGCTGTAAGTGATGCTCTAACTGATGCTATAAGAGCAATAATGGCTAATGAAAATGGAGTATCTATTAATGATGTGATGGATAAAACAGGCAAATCAAATGCAACGGTAAAAAGGTATCTTCAAACATTAAAGGAAATAGGATTAGTTGAATTTAAAGGAGCTTCAAAGACAGGAAAGTATGTAGTTAAAACTAAGGCTTTAGCTAAGATAAAAAAGAACTTATGAACGAAGCAGAAACAAGAGCAGAACTCATAGACCCCAAGTTAAAGGCTTGCGGTTGGGGCGTTGTAGAAGGTTCTAAAATCCTTCGTGAATACAACATTACCGCAGGTAAAATACAAACAGGTGGTGTAAGGGCAAAAAAACTCACTGCCGATTATGTGTTGGTTTACAAAGGTATTAAGCTGGCAGTTGTGGAAGCCAAAAGCGATGATTTAGGCGTAGGCGAAGGTGTAGCACAAGCCAAACAGTACGCAGAAAAACTAAAATTAGAAACCACTTACAGCACCAACGGAAAAGAAATTTACAGCATCTGTATGAAAGCAGGTGCAGAAGGTTTGGTAGCCGATTATCTAACACCCGAAGAACTTTGGAATAAAACATTTGCCGTTCAAAATGAATGGAGAGAGAAATTTTCAGCCATTCCGTTTGAAGATGTTGGCGGAACAAAAGGAGCAAGATATTATCAGGAAATTGCAGTAAACAATACTTTAGAAGCTGTTGCCAATAATGAGCAACGCATTTTATTAACCCTTGCCACAGGCACAGGAAAAACATTTATTGCATTTCAAATTGCTTGGAAATTATTTCAAACACGTTGGAATTTAAAACGTGATGGAAGCCGCAGACCACGAATTTTATTTTTAGCCGATAGAAACATTTTAGCCAATCAAGCCTTCAATGCTTTTTCAGCATTTCCCGAAGATGCTTTGGTTAGAATTAGCCCGAAGGAAATAAGTAAAAAAGGAAGCGTGCCGACAAATGGCAGCATCTTCTTTACCATCTTTCAAACCTTTATGACTAATGCTAAAGTGGTAAAGAAAATAGAACCAACAGAACCAATTTCTTTAGCAGCAGAGCCAAGTGTAGAATATGGTAGTGAACTATACAATTTCGGACAATATCCCAAAGACTATTTTGATTTCATCATTATAGATGAGTGTCACCGTGGAGGAGCAAACGATGAAGGAAGCTGGAGAGGCATTTTAGAATATTTTTCACCAGCATTTCAGTTAGGTTTGACTGCAACGCCAAAACGCAAAGACAATGTTGATACATACAAGTATTTTGGTGAACCCGTTTACGTTTATTCACTCAAGGAAGGTATCAATGACGGTTTCCTTACGCCATTCAAAGTAAAACGCATCAAGACAACGCTTGACGATTACATTTACACAAGTGATGACCAAATAATTGAAGGCGAAATTGAGGAAGGTAAATTGTACACCGAACCCGACTTTAATAAAATAATTGAGATAAAAGCAAGAGAGGCAAAACGAGTTCAAATTTATATGCACGATGCCAATCAAAAAGAAAAGGCAATTATTTTTTGTGCAACACAAGACCACGCCGCAGCAGTTAGAGATTTAGTAAACCAATACAAGAAAAGCACAGACCCAAATTATTGTGTTCGTGTAACTGCAAACGATGGAGAAATAGGCGAACAGTTTCTACGAGAGTTTCAGGACAACGAAAAAACAATCCCGACCATTTTAACCACTTCGCAAAAACTTTCAACAGGAGTTGATGCAAGAAATATCCGCAACATTGTTTTGATGCGACCAGTAACCTCAATGATAGAGTTTAAACAAATTGTAGGACGAGGAACACGTTTGTTTGATGGCAAAGACTTCTTTACAATTTATGATTTTGTAGATGCTTACCACCACTTTGCCGACCCTGAATGGGACGGAGAGCCATTAGACCCTGAACCAACAGACGCAAAGCCCCCAACACCGCCTAAAGAGCCGAAAGATCCGACAGATGATGAAGGTGGAGAAAATGAAAAACGCAAACGCATTAAAGTAAAACTCAAAGACGGAAAGGAACGTGAAATACAGTCAATGATTTCTACTTCGTTTTGGAGTGCAGACGGCAAACCAATTTCAGCAGAAGAATTTTTGAATAATCTGTTTGGCGAATTGCCAAACCTTTTTAAAAGTGAAGATGAATTGCGGACACTTTGGAGCAATCCAATTACCAGACGAACACTATTAGAAAAATTAGATGCAGCAGGTTTCGGTAAAGAAGAACTAACCACTTTGCAAAAACTTATTG
>JBJXGU010000155.1:0-4885 GCA_046160245.1 Bacteroidia bacterium | reverse complement strand
TGTTATGAATTCAAAACTACTAGTAGCAGGATTAGTATCGGGTATTGTTGGTTTCTTATTGGGATGGGTTATTTATGGAATGTTGTTGATGGATTTTATGGCTGCACATACCACAGTGTATGCAGGACTCATGAAGGAGCCGCCTTTCATACCAGGAATTTTTATAAGTAATTTATGCTGGGGATTGCTCTTTGCTTACATCTTTCAAAAATGGGCTAACATCAGCGATTTTGGTAGTGGATTTTCTGCCGGACTCATCATCACTTTTCTAATGTCATTAAGCATGGATGTATTCCAATATTCATTTATGAATTTAGGTGATACAACCATGTACGCTATTGATGTTGTAGTAGGAACATTGATGGGAGGAGTAATGGCGGGAGCGGCAGGAATGGTGTTGGGGAAAGGTAAGGCGTAAAACTTGGGGTTTAAACCCCAAGTTGTTGTGTGTATAGATTTTATTTCAATTGCGAGAGGATGGTTGCCTCATCCGTTAATCCCATATTCTTCCAAATCAATTTTCCATCTTTATATAATTCTAGGTAAGGAATTCCCTTGATTTGTTTTGCTTTCATTAATTCTGGATTCTCATCTGAATCTAATTTAATCAATGTTAATCGACCGCCTTCTTTTTCTACGATATTTGCCAAAATAGGAGCGAGCTTCTTACAAGGTCCGCACCACACCGCATGAAAATCAACAAGCACTAATGGTTTTTCAGCAACTAATTTTAAATACGCCTCTTCACTAAGACCTTTCGCTTGAGGAACATCATTTTCCCGTACCATCGGTTTCTCGGCATTGGACCATGCCAACATACCTCCTCCGAAATTGTACACTTCGCCAAAACCCATCTCTTTCATTTGATTAGCGGCATCACTACTTCGACTTCCCGCTTTGCAATACACTAAAACAGGTTTTGCCTTATCCAGTTTTGCAAGTCCATCTTTAAATCCAGCATCATAAATATTCAAATTCACAGCACCTTTCACATGACCTGCTGCAAATTCCTCTGGCGTGCGCACATCTAAAATAATCGCATTATTTTTTTCGACCAACAATTTTTCGAATTGCTCAATAGATACTTTTTCATTTACGCTTTTACCGTTGTTTGCCGATTGCTGACAAGCGGCTACAAGAAAAGAAAGTACTAACGTAACGCTTAATATTATTTTTTTCATAGATGATATCATCTTACAAAAATAGGGATTAATAATATAAGCAAGTCTTTATTCATAGACGGCGGCAAACATTTTCAATAATTACCTTACCTTACTCTCAATCCAAACTGCCAATGAACTACCAATAATGGGTGCTGAAACATATATCCACAAAAACTGCAACTCTCCCGAAACGATGGCAGGACCTAAAGATCGAGCTGGATTCATGGAAGCTCCTGAGATGGGTCCAGCGAAGAGTGCTTCCAATAAAACCACTGCACCAATCGCCATTCCTGCCATGATGCCTTGTTCTCTGCAGCCCTGTGAAACACGAAGGATGACGAACATCAAGAAAAAAGTTAACAGTATTTCTAAAATAAATGTTTGCGTGATACTTCCAGCAGGAGAAGTTCCGCCCAACTGTTCGTTCAATGGAAATAACAAATGCAAAGTAAAGCTCGCTAAAATTGCCCCAACACTTTGACTCAAGATATAGGGCAGAATTTCCTTCACTGGAAAAACTTTTCGTAATGCAAATGCAATCGTTACGGCCGGATTAATATGCGCACCAGAAACATCTCCCAATGCATAAATCACAGCAGCAACAATGAGTCCGAAAGTAGCGGCAATGCCAGGATGCGTAATTACACCATTCATTTCTTGATTGATGATGATGGCTCCTGTGCCACAAAACACCATCATATAGGTCCCGATTGCTTCTGCGTAATATTTTTTCATGTGATGTCCTTTACTAATTTTTCACAATACACTTGAATGAGATCACGTGTATGTGCAAATTGTTTCATGATTTCTTCTTCCGTACCTTTTGCTTTGGCGGGATCGGGAAAGTTATAATGGAATTTTTTTGCTCGTGATGGAAAAACAGGACATTTCTCATTCGCGTTATCGCATACCGTGAGTACTACATCGAAAGCGATATGTGCATATTCATCCACATGATTTGAAGTATGAGAAGTGATGTCGATGCATTTTTCTTCCATCGACAGGATGGCGCGGGGATTCACGCCGTGCGTTTCAATGCCGGCACTATATACGTTTGCTTTGTCCCCTAACAGTTTTCGCAAAAAGCCTTCGGCCATTTGACTCCGACAGCTGTTTCCGGTGCAGAGCACCAACACATTTAATTTTGCTTCCATTTATATTTCTGAAATAAATAATTAATTACAGCAATCGGGACCGCAACAAGTTTTTTTCTTTTCTCCATACAAAGTAATACTATAAATTCCAGTACCACTGTTTTTGTACGCTTCAATTTCATCGTTAGTAAAATAATTTTCTAAGATATTATCGGGAATGACAATTACTTTTTCCTTTTGCACAGTTAGGTTTTCAAATCCAGCTTTCTTTGCATAGCCGATGTATTCCTCTTTCTGAATGGCTCCCGAAACACAACCTGCATACATCTCTGCAGTAGATTTCCATTTCTCGGGTAACTCTCCTACTAACACAATATCTGACACACTAAAATGTCCATTGGGTTTGAGCACTCTAAACATTTCTGCAAAAACTTTTTCTTTATCGGGAACTAAATTCAACACACAATTACTTACAATCACATTTGCCATTTCACTCGTGAGTGGAAGTGCTTCGATATCTCCTTGACGAAATTCAACGTTATTAAATCCCAGTTTGTCGGTGTTAGCTCTTGCTTTTTGAATCATGGCTTCAGTAAAATCAACTCCAATCACTCTTCCATCGGGACCGCATTCATGTCGAGCTACAAAAGCATCGTTGCCGGCTCCACTTCCTAAATCGATTACAGTATCACCATTCTTTATCTTAGCAAACTGAGTCGGTAATCCACAACCTAAAGAAAGATCTGCATCAGGTTGATACCCGTTTAATGTAGCGTAATCATCGGTCATAATATTATACACTTCATCACCACAACAAGAAGCAGTGGCACCGCAACAGGATGCTGCATTATCGGTACTATCGGCTAAAGCAATTTCAGCGTATTTTTGCTTTACCATTTCTTTGATTTCTTGATTCGTTTTCATTTTGTCTATGTATTTAAATCGTTATATTACGATGGATAAATTCAAATTTTTTAACAGCACTTCATCGAAAAAGTCGACATGGTATCAAAGAAAGCGCGTAAATCCTTGCTTGCCTTTTCCATGCCTTCTGTATCGATACAATAACAGATACTGGTTCCTTCAATATTTCCTTTGATGAGTCCAGCCGCTTTTAATTCCTTTAAATGCTGGCTAACGGTCGACTGAGATAAGGGTAACTCTTCCACTATATCACCGCAAACACAAGCGTTTCTTTTCATCAACATTTGCAGGATCGCAATTCGAGCGGGATGCGACAAAGCTTTTGCACAAGCTGCAATTTTGTTATCTCGCAACGTAAACTCATCTGATTTTGAAACGCCCATCTTTATTTAATTATATCGCAATATTACGATTGATTGATACGACAAAGCAAATTATTTTCCGTTTTTTTTCCTAAAAACAACTCAACTCATTGAAAATCAAAACTAGAATTTTGAGAATTAAACCATGAAGCCATCAACAAAAAGGAGAAGCTAATAAGATTTCTTCTTCCCTAATGACAGCAACCAGGGAGTGATCTTCATTGCTTTTACGGTACAAAACATTCTTTGTTCTACCACCATTGCCGATAATAAAGTAAGTGTAGCAACGGCTAAGATGGCCCATTCTAAATTGAATAGATCGGCAATGATTCCTGTGAGAAGCGCACCTATTGCATATCCCAAATCTCTCCACAAACGAAAAATGCCCATACTTTTGTCTCTATCGAGAGGGTGTACATTTTCAGCAACTGTTGCTAAGAAGGAAGGATAAACCATGGCAGTGCCCCATCCTAATAAGGCCATTAACATTACAAATGAGATAAACCCATCTGCATAAGCCAACATGATTAATGCAAGCCCTTGTAAAAACATTCCCCAGCTGAGCATACTTTTTTTGCAGAAAAAATCGGCCATTTTCCCGGTGAAGAGTTGAGAGATTCCCCACACAGCAGGGTAAACTGCGACAACGATTCCGATATTAGAAAGAGAAAATGATTTTTGAATCAATAGTAAAGGAAGAAGTCCCCATACCATTCCATCGTTTAAGTTGTTGATGAGTCCTGCTTGCGTAACGGCACTAATATTTTTATCTCTAAAAGTGGTATCTAAAAACGGACTTTTCATTCTCGGCAATGTACTTTGGGCTGCTTCGGCATGAACAAATCGCTGCGTGTCTTTTATGATAAAATATGAAATCAACAATCCAGCAAAAGCCAATACAATTCCCAAGTAAAAAGGATACGGTCGCAAACCATATTCTGCGGCTATCCATCCCGTTAGAAATGCAACTAAAGAAATAGCGAAGTAGCCTGCAAACTCATTTAATCCCATGGCGAGGCCACGATTTTCCTCTCCTGCTAAATCAATTTTCATCATCACATTCACCGACCAAGTCAAGCCTTGATTAATTCCCAAAAAAACATTGGCGACAATAATCCACGACCACGACGGAGCCCACATCAACAAAAATGGGACGGGTAAGGCGAAGAGCCATCCAATGGTTTGTAATTTCTTTTTTCCAATTTTACTTGCCAGTTGTCCAGCGAAAAAATTAGAAAAAGCTTTTACAATCCCGAATACGATGATAAAAGAAAAGATAGCGGACTTCGCAGCTATATGAAATTCTTGCTCTGCGATTTGAGGGAGTAGGGTTCGCTCAAGT
>JBJXGU010000154.1:0-3091 GCA_046160245.1 Bacteroidia bacterium | reverse complement strand
GATGGCCGCGATACCGAAGCACTGAACTGCAAACCTATTACAAATTTATAAAAGAAATACGAACTTCCAAATTAACGCTGAACCAGCGGCTATCGCTTGCATGCTGTTATAAGTTGTGGCTGCCACACTGTACTTCAAGACACAATACATGGCATTCAAACAGTCCAAATCTGAGTTTGATGCGGTAAGTAGCAAGATTGTCATCAATTAAAATTTAGGCATTACACATTTGTCTTTACACGGTAGTCGTCACGCTATGTTTGTTTAAACTCTTGTCCTTACAATGCTTAGGACTGTGTTTAGTGAAGATAAGCAGAATGGTTGTCACGGGTCACATTTCATTAATACAAATTAGTTCAACCTCAAATTTTTTAAAGCGTCATCAGGAATTTTTCTGTTTTCAACAGAGGTCACCAATATAATGTTGAATTTTTGGTTCTGTTTTAGAAATACGAGTTTACTGAATAATGGAAAATTACTCGTTGAAACAATAATTTGATTCTCATTTTTATAATTAGCAAATGTGATTTCATTTACTGTCCCGGAGGCAATACAAAAGTCCTTAGAAATGGTATCTATATTCATCTCAATAGCTGTAAGAACATTTAATTCTTCGCTCATAGAAAAACAATATATATCCTTAACTATTAAACTTGGACCTACGCCAAGATTGAATTCTTGGGTTGGATATATATCCAATATCATTTTGTCTTTTGTTTTATAAAAATTTATTTGCTGTAAATCTACATTTCTAAATTCTCCTAGTTGCCAAACAACATACCTATATTTGTCCTGGAAATTAAAAGCACAAATAGCTGATTCATTATTCTCCAGTTCAAAAAAGCATTTCATTTCTTGTTTTACAGAATCTTTGAATAAGTTTAAACATCTATAACCTAAGTTAGATACTAGTCTTAGTTCACATGGAGCAGTTTTAATTGTACTATATACAATTTGACCAATTGTAAATATAACAACTGTCAAAATTCCAGCATAAATATATTTTCTAATTGATATCTGCATTTAATTTTTTTTCCATAGTCGCTGAAACTCGCTGCAGCCATTACTTATAACGTTTTGCGGCTACCCGAAGGGCGGGACTTTTACCACAAAACTTGATTTGAAAAACTAATGTTTGATTAACCACAAAACTGTCTTTGGAACACGAAACCCCGCCTTTTGGGTAGGTGCTGTTAGCAGTAGGCCTTATGTCAATAGCCATGTTACTAAGTCATTTATTTCTGTATGGTCTGTAGGCAAAATAACATTCAAGTCCTCTGCTTCTAATCTTGCATTAAAATTTGCCCAGCCCATTTCATTTTTAGTGATTCCTCCTAAATGATTTTCAATTGCTCCTTTTGTCCAAATATATATACCTGCTGTCTGCATTTTTGCTTTTAACGAAGTAAGATTTGTTTGTATTGCAGTTTCGTTTGCTAATAAAGCAAAAGCCTCCGCAGCTGTCATAGCACTGAGAGTTTTTGTTGGCCAACCTCCGTTCAAGCTAATTGAATGAGTCGGTGCTATTACTGCAAGATGAGCTTTAATAGCAGCTACGTCTGTATCTCCCGCAGCTAAGAACCCTTGACTTTCTCCTTCCTTTAATGCGTAGTCGAGGTCAACAATTGCTTTAGTGGGTATTGCCATAGCAGTTAGAACTTCAATTGTCTTGCGGCAACTACCTGAACCATCTAATGGCACTAATGCCGTTTTGTGAAGTCCTAAAGTTTGTCCTGTAACTTTCTGAATGATTTTAGGCAATAATCTATTTTCTGTTTTTCCTTCTGCTAAAATCACTTTTTCTGAAAACAATATGTTTGATGAATTACTCAAAGAAAAGATGATTGCCAATTGACTAGGATGTGCCGCAGCAACAGTTGCAATAGCAGTTCTTAGTGAATTTCGTTTATGAGTTCCGAGAGTATCATTTTTTCTAATTAGTATCGTATTCTCAACGTCCTTTGATGTAATCATAAAAGGCGAGTGAGTTGTGAATATGACTTGATAACCTTGATCTGATAGTGTTTTAAGTGCGTCTCTCAAAACTTCAATCGCTTGTGGGTGCAAATACAACTCAGGTTCATCAATAAGCAATATTGTATTCGAAGTTGTTCCACCTGTTGCTCTTTTTATATCCGCTAAATGTCTAACTAACGCCATTTGAATAGAACGTTGAGCACCATGTCCCAATGCTGAAACATCTTTACCATTTGGATTTAGATTTTCAAATACTTTTATCGTCCCTTTTGAAAATACCTCTTTCAATTCAGGTGTAGGAACGTGAACCTTGATGCTAACCCCAGGAAAGAAAGATTCAACTTTACTATTTACAGCAGTGTCAAATGCTGTTAGTTCTGTGGCTCTTGATGTGCCGTCTGCGTCTAAAAGTTCTTTTATTCCGTTTAAAGCGGTTTGAACTTGAGTACTATAACTTGTTTGTATTGGGCTAATTATCTCACCAAGTAATTTTCCGATGGTTGTTGTGTTTTTGCTTTTACTAACATCTTCTTCAGAATTTTCCATTGCACCAATATGAATAGGGTCAGGAAATAAAGCTTGAATTGCTTGGTCTAAGCCTGTTGGATTATTTCTCCATTCGTCTGGAGTTCCAACTTGTGCTGGGTCTTTTACTAAGAGACGAATTTGAGCAACTCCAGCATTTGGTGTTGGTTGTACTCTTTTGATATATAATGAATCCGTAAATAAGAATGGCGTGATGGCTGTTTGTTGGTTAGTTGGTAGTTGTCCTAAAATTGCTGTCGTAATTCCTGAAATACGCCCTTCCATTTCAACAGGTTGGGCAATGTCATTAAAGTCAGAATCCGATAGAGAAGTTTTTCTTAGCAACCATTTTATCGCTTCTAAGATATTTGATTTCCCTGCATTGTTATATCCAACAAGAGGTGTAAAAGCAGACAATTCAAATGTTTCGTTTTGGATTGACTTGAAATTTCTAATTATTATTTCAGAAAGAAGATGTGTCATAATGTTTGATGTCGTTTTAGGCTTACTGCTAACGATTTGCAAGCTAGCGATGGCCGCGAAACCGAAGCACTGAACTGCAAACCTATTACAAATTTATAAAAGAAAT
>JBJXGU010000153.1:0-2975 GCA_046160245.1 Bacteroidia bacterium | reverse complement strand
CCAGGTTTGCCAGTTTTTCTGTTCCAACTGGCCCGCTGTATCAATACTACATGGATACTTTTATTAAAGATTTGCAAATCAACAAACCTCGGCTATTTATCGAATCTTTTTATAGAACATCCAATCGATTTGAGAATGTGCCAGAAGTGAAAAAGTATATTTACGAAAATTACACGCTTGACGTGGAAATGGGAGGTAATAACGTTTACGTAAGAAAAGAAGAGCTACCCTTCTTTCAAACATGGGTAGAGAAAGATTTATCCTTTAAGCCGACCGATTACGAATTTAATGCGGCTTTTAATAATCCAATCCAAAATGGTTCATTCTTAAGTCTGGCGGGTTGGGCTGTACTTGGAAATAGTACGGATCAACAAAAGATCACAGTTGCATTGATAAGCGAATCGGACACAATTTATATGAAGTGTTTTCAACTAGCTAATAAGAGCGTTGTTGACTTCTCTCCAAATAACAAAAATAATCTTTTATGTGGATACGCATGTTTTATTCCTTTCCGCGAAATTCCTTCCGGTAATTATCAAGTTGGCATTTTTGTTGAAAATGAAAATAGGGTAGGGTTCAAACTAGTAGGGTCCTTCAATAGGGATTCAGTTTTTATCAGCAAATAAATTTCAGGATCGGCAGCTGAAATCAAAAAGTCTGATTTGCGTTACCTCTAGATTTGTTTGAGAATCGGGTAACAGAAAAAGAGGGGCTATGCCTTTTCTCAAGAAAATAGAATATTCATTATATTTGCCGCCAAGAATCATTAAGATTATCCAACCTAACCTATGAAAAAGATTGTAATTATTTCACTTGTTGCGATAGTGGCACTTGTTGCCGGCTATTTCGTGTATCAAGACATGAAGGAAAAAGCTAAAATAAGGGGGTATGCGGCAGCATTTCCAAATAAAACATGGTACTATTCATCTGATGGAGGAAAAACTTGGATGGATCGTGCGGAAGGTGGCTTGAAGGGTTTTGATGATGATGGAACTCCTATACACGTAAGCGAAGCTTGGAACCATACGGAATGGCAGGATGAAAATACCATTTTATGGAGAGCGACCAATGGCAATGAATCAATTTGGAAAGCATTTGCCAACCCCCCCTTCTAAGAACTATCAAACTTATTGTTATTTAATTAAAGTTTGATCCAAAAAGTCAATCTTACCTTTTTTGTTGCCTTGGTGAAGAAGTAAACCTACTTGATAAGTTCCTTGTGGCAATCCTTTCGTATTAATAATGGTCTCAAAACCGCAATCATCAAGGTTATGTTGATTTTTGAAATGCCCTGTTACATCGGGCCGCTTTTTCGAAGTTGTCTCACATTTGTAAATTTTTGTATTCGATTTCAATATGATCTCTATTCTAAAATCTTTGAAGTCCGTAGAATCGGGAATAGCCCATCCTGAGATTTTAAGATAATTTCCATCAATGATAAATTGATCTATTCCTTTAGAAATTATACCCAATGTCCCCGGCATGTCTGTAATTTCTTTTGGTGTAATGGACAATGGAACTCCATGAGCCACCAACCTATCACTCAAAATTGTTTCTGATCTGCCCGTTTTGAGATTGATTACTTCGATATAAACTTTATATAACCCGTTTGGCAGCTTATAAGAAGGAAGGTTTACCGTGAATAAATTTTTCTCTTTCGATAAATTATTGTCAGTGGCAGGATTTGTTGAAATTCTAAACATGTCATCATCGGATTCAACCAAAACATTTGTTATTACTGCTGATACATTTTTCTTAATGGGAAATGTCCATCCAAGAATTCGGATTTCATTTTTATTTATCAAAACACTATCTATTGCTCCGGGGATTTTTGACGTAATGTTGCTCGGTCTATTTATTTTCTGAATAGTCACCAAATTTTTAACTTCCACCGTTTTATCGGTAAAATAGACAGCATCAATATTCAGATGCTTATTCATCAAATGAATTCCGATCTGATAAATGGCTGCCGGAAGTACACTTTTCAATACTGAGGCATTGTAAGCTGAATTTGTTATATCGGATCGATTATAAAAAAGCGGAAGATCTTGTCGGTTATAGTTGACGGTTTGGAGCTCATATTTTTTTTCTTTGGACTTGAGGACAACGGAAACTTTACTCGAATCATTTTCTTTAAACTCTAAAAATGCCCACCCGGAGATATTAATTATTTGGGAATGAGTTTTAACTTTATCAACCCAAACCCTGAGGGAGTCCTCATCATGCTTGGCTATTTTGAATTCTTGAGGCCTGAATTTATTAAATAATACGTTTATCCTAGCACTATCTATGTGATTCATCTGTGATCGAGTGCTGTCGCCTATCCAAAAATGGGTCGTGGTCAAGTTGATGCTATCGCTTAATCCCCATGCAGACCCCTGTGGATCAAACCTTATTTTTGAAATATTGGTGTTTAACTCACCTTTTGAATTCATGAAAATTTCAAGTTCATCATTACTGTCGATATACTTATTGATAATCGCACCTCCTTTTAAAATGGTGGTTATGGCCTTATAGGTGTATTCCTCTTCATTTTCAAGGGTGATGGTCATTGTTAGTGCAGGAGGTTTAAAGAAAAACCGCCTGAGTTTGCCCACGAAATTATAATTAATCACTACACTGGTCAATTGAAGCGAATTGCTTGGGGTAATGACAATGTCCGCACCCAATTTTGACTTTACTATCTTAGTTCTACCCTTTATAAGGGGTTGTGGGTTCTTTACTTTCGAAAGGACGATTTGATTATCGAAAGATCCTATCGGCTCATAATTATTCAGCATGGCGAGTCTTGTCCAAGATTCATCAAAGAAGCCGTACCGGTCGTCTATTGTTCCCAGAGAGTATAAAATAAAATCAGGTGAACTTGCTGATGTATATTTTTTGAAATTAAGACTATCAAGGAAGCCGCTATAGGCTGAGTAGGACTGAATAACCGGGCGAGGATTGTAGTTCAATGAATTGAAATACACCTGAGA
>JBJXGU010000152.1:0-3138 GCA_046160245.1 Bacteroidia bacterium | reverse complement strand
AATGGTTGATTCGGTTTTAGAATAATCTAATCCCCAAGGTCCATCGGCTAAATAAAGTGCATCATTGATTGCAGCATTATTTTCTTGAATAGTGAATCCAATATCAAATAATCCTCCAGTAGCAACTACTACATTTTGCTCATAAGCTGAAGATATTGCAATGTTTTGGATATTTTGGGTAGTTGATCCTAATTCAGTTTCTTTTTTATTTCCTGTAAAAACTAAAGTTGTCGCTTTTGATTTATTGATTATTTTTAAATGTAGTTGTCCGTTTTTGTAATAGCCTTTCTTCACGAATACATTTGGAATTTTTGAAGTTACAGCATCTTGCGAAAAAACAGACTTCGCTTGGTATTGGCTGATGATGTAATTCGTAATACTAGAAACCTGACCCATTGTTGCTCCCCATACTTGAAAATTAGTATAATCGCCAGCTGGATATTGACTGATATTCCAGTAGCTGTGCAATTTATTTTCTGAGGCTCCTTGCTGAACAGAAAAATTAAGGGCATATTCGAGGCTTCCGTTTTCTCTTTTAATCTTTGCCATAATGATTTCGAACCCATTCAAATTGATAGTTCTAATATCTTCGAGGGTTGAATTGTTCAAACGGTCACAAATCGCTTTTGAGTGTCCATAAATTCCGCCTTTTGTTGTGGTCGAAAGTACTGCAGCAACACGATCGGTTCCGTTGTAATAATCTACTGAATATACTTCTAACGCATTGGTAATACCAATTAAATCTGTTGGGCTCGATACAAATGTAGTTTCGGTACCAAACATTCCTGTAGTTGGAATTAATCCGGCCATACTTGCGCCAGCAGCAGTTTTAGCATTCGATGCTGAAAAAGTTCTTTGTTTGGATTTTGTATCTGCAAAACTATTGGTTTTAATTCTGTTGAAATTTCGTTTTGCAATCAATGTTGCTAAACTTCCTTCGCTTTCTAAACCTCCGTTATTTCCTGAAGTTACATTTGTTGCACTGCTTACATCAGCTAAGTTATTAGAGCGAATAGCTTCATAAGGATTTGCCGATACATAAAAAATAGCATCGTTAAAATCTTGGTCGCAATTAGAATAATCTCTACGGATATCCTCAAAACCCATAATAACTCGTTGATTAGTGGGGTCATTCAACAATACATTGTGTTGTCTTAAACTAGGATTTGCTTCTGGATTAAAATCTGGGTTCGAAAACAAACGCCATAATCCATTAGTTACTGTTGTACCATTCCAAGCATTGGCCAAAAGCACCCAGCCAATTCCTGTTCCGGCTGGAAAAGTTCCGATTTTCACTTTGTTTCCTGCTACTAATGAACCGCCACTTCCTGCGGCAGAGACATTTGGAAATATAATGGTAATTTGGTTCGCTGTTGGAGCAGTTGTTGGTGGATTATTGAGGTCGTAGGTATAAAAACCCAAAACATTTCGATATCCTGCACCCTCGCTCACAAAAGTTACCCAAACATCGGCTAGGCTGTCGATGATAATATCTGTTCCATAACCCGACGAAATGTATTGTGGATTATAAGTAGGCACTGGATAATTCTCTGGTAAAGAATTCTTAACCAAATTAAGTGTTTCAGTGCTTACAACATCAGATGGAGCAAAATAAAGTGGTGTTCCGTCAGAGGTATACGATCCCAAAAAATTGTAACCTTGAGCGAAAATAGTTGCACTTGTAAATAACAAAAAGTAAAATAGTACTGTTTTCATAATTGATTTGTTTTAAATTATGAGACAAAACTACAGGCTTAAAGTCAAGCTTTTTAAAGTTTTAGACCATACAATAAGTAGTATAGCCGAAATGCAAAAAAGTATCGACGTACTGTTTACAATAAATTGAGTCTTTTCATCAACTCGGGGCGATTAGAGCGACTTACGGGAATGACATCTTTGGCAATCAACACACTATTATCCTCGATATCGACGATTTTTTTGGTATTGATTATAAAGGAACGATGTACTTTCAGAAATAAATCTTTGGGTAATTTATCTTCAATTTTCTTCAAGGTAGAATGTACAATGTAATTTTTGGCATCCGTTTTTATGTGAATATAATCGCCTTTTGCTTCAACAACAGTAACCGAATTAAATTCTATTTTGATTAATCTTCTGTCGATATTTACATAAAATTCATTGGCATTATCTTCTGTAACTACTTTAGATTCCGTTGAAGAATGGTTTGCTACTTGGGTAGAATTTGCTTTGAAAATAGCTTTTTCAAAACGCTCTTGCGTTATGGGTTTTACTAAATAATCTACAATACATTCGTATTCAAAAGCTTCGATAGCAAAGTTTTTGTCCGAAGTAACTAGTATAACTTTTGGAGGGTTTTTGATGGTTTGAATAAAATCGAAACCGGTAAAATCAGGCATATGAATATCCAAAAAAATTAAATCGACTTCGTTTTGATTTAAATATTTTATGGCTTGCATCGCATTAGAAAATTCTTGAACCAAATTTAAATCCTTATGATCATTTACCATCTGACCGATTATGGCTCTAGCCATTTCTTCATCATCAATTACAATGCAATTCATAATCTATTCTCTTTATAGTTTGTCTACAAATTCTTGCATAATTTGAATTATCTCATCAAATTCGGCTTGTAATACCGTTGAATTCTCTTTTAAATTATCCTCGAATTTTTCAGCAATATAGTAACTTTTATCCAAACCTAGCATCCCTATTTTATGTTTCAGCTTATGAACGCTGCCTGCAGCCAACAAATAATTCTGGTTTTGAATTTGACTTTGATACGTTTCAACCTCTTCTGGTAGTTCGCGTTGTAGAATTCCTATGAGTTTTTTTCTAAACTCGGCATTGTCGCCAGACAATTGGTCGATATATTCTGAATTAGCTTGTTCCATTTTGATTGGGTAAAGTAAAATAAAAAGTAGTGCCTATTCCTTCTTGACTTTCTAGCCAAATTGTTCCGCCATATAAATCGATTATTTTTTTTACGATTGAAAGTCCAATTCCCGAAGATTGATCATTGTTTTCCAGTTTAGAAAACAAATCGAATATTTTGTGTTGATAGCGTTCATTGATGCCAATACCGTTATCTTTTACATAAAATTCAATTTCATCCCCTTTCTCGGTGCAACCAATTTCTATGATCCCTTTGTCTTTATC